>JAAYCJ010000061.1 GCA_012729815.1 Phycisphaerae bacterium
CTGGGCGAAGCGGCGGAGGCCTTGAGCACGCGCGAAGGGACGGCTGGGCGGTTCCTGAACGATCCGGAGCTCTACGAGTCGCTGGTCCTGACGAGCGAGCGGCTCCAGCAGACGTTCGTGGAGCTTCACGACCTGCTGCGGCAGTGGCAGGAGAAGGGGCTGAAGCTGGAAGGCGGGGTGTTTGGGCAGTAGGCGCGTGCTTTCGTGGCGACTTCCGCCGTCTGTGCGACTTCTTGTTGGAACGGCACGGATCACGCGGAACACGCGGAGTGGAGGGAACGGGAATTGAAACGGCGGAGGATTGTGCGTCGGGACGACGCACCCTATTTGACTCCGGCTGCCTCGCGTGATCCGCGTGATTCTACTTGTCCATCAGGAGTGCGGCGGTGAGGGCGGCGGTCCAGTGGTAGTCTGAGATCGGGGCCATGCCGTATCCGAGCGAGAGGCGTTGTTTGCGGTCGAGGTCTCTTGGGCTGGTGACGTCCAGCGAGTCGTAGAATTCGAAGAGGCAGCCTTCCTTTTCGTACCAGAACGCCAGCCGGTCCAGCATGATCTTTTTCAGCCGCGCCGCTTCGCGGGCAAAGCCATTTCGCTGGAGGCCGAGGCAGACCATGTAGTTGCAGTTGATCCACGTCGGGCCTCGCCACATATCCTTGCAGAACGTGCCGGAGTCGAGCGAGATCGACGGGATGGGGAAGGCGGTGCCGAAGGTGGATGGGTTGGCCAGGTGGTCGCGCAGGGACTTGGCGCGGGCGGGCGGCGCAATGCTGGCGAAGAGGGGCATGAATCCGGAGACGGCTTTGACGTCGACGAAGTTGCCGTCGAAGTCGCGGTCCATGTACATGCCATGGTCATCCGACCATAGGAGCTTGTTGACGGCTTTGGCGATGCGCTGGGCGTTGGCTGCGGCTGAGCGCTTCAGGCCCTTTTCGCCAAGCCGATCGGCGATGGCGGCCAGGCATTGATAGTCGTGGCAGAACCAGGCGGCGAAATCCGGGGCATCCAGCAGGACGGCGCGATCGAATCGCGAGGAGTTGTCCAAACCGGACTCGCCGGATCGGCATAAGGCGTTGCCTTCGATGTACCACTCGGGAATGCCGTTGTTGTTCTTGTCGCGGTTGACGCGGTCCCACTCCAGGTACCGCTGCAGATACGGCAGGCACTGCCGGGCGAATTCGAGATCGGCGGTCTTGTCCAGGACGGTCAGGACCGCCCATCCGAGCAGCGGCGGCTGAGTGATCTCGCTGTCGTCGCCCTCGGCGAAGATCATATGGGGCAGAAAGCCGTCGGGCCGGGTCTGTTCGAGCATGGCCAGCACGGCGTCTTTGGCCATTTGCGGATCGACGCGGACCATTCCGAGCGTGTGGAAGGCCGAGTCCCAGAGCCACATGTGCCGGTGCGGCCAGCGGTCGGGCGTGGTCCAGCGGCGGCCGATCTTGCCGCACGGGGCTTCAACGTTGACCTTCATTATCGAGACGGCTTTGAGCAGCAGCCGCGTCTGCTCGGGCGTCAGGCCTTTTGGGACGCAAACGCCGCGGACATACGCGGCGCGGTCGCGAATGACCTGGTCCAGATCGGCGGTCAGGACCTGTCTGATCCGCTGGGCGGAAGGTTTGCCGTCGGCGACGATGACCGCCCATCGCCGGCCTTTGGCGACCGCGTAGACTTCGAGTTTTTCATGTTGTGCCAACCGCACCGGCTTGGACTTGACGGTCTGCCCGGCGGCGAGAAGGGAGCTTCCGGCGGGCGACTGGCCGATGAAGGCGTGATGATCGAGGAACGCGGCGAGGAACGGCCCGTTGCCGGTATCCGCCTCGATCGCGTCGCCGAGGATCATCCGAAAACGAAGTCTCTCCAGTCGCGTGAAGGCGAAGTGGACCTCCACGGGCAACCGGACGATGAACGAGCCCGGTTCGCGGTCGGTGTGGAGGACGAACGGCTGCGACCAGTCGGCATGGCCGTCGATGCCGGAGAAGGCCAGCAATTGGCCGGCGCCCCAAACGTTGGGAAGGTTGACCCCGTTGCTCATGGCAAGCCCTCGCAGTTATGTGCCTCGATAACGATAAGGCCGGGTTTAACGCAATCCGTCGCGGCAATGCAATAAGAAAAACGCCGCGCAGCCGCTGAGCGCGATCTCAGTCGTACCGGCCGTATTCCTTCCACGCCTCGATCATGGCCAGGTAGTTGTCGATCGGGACTTCGCGGAAAACGGCGTTGGAGGCGCCGAGGGCGAATCCGCCGCCGGGCTTGCACGCGAGGCACACGTCGCGGGTCTGCTGGTAGACCGCTTCGGGCGGGCCGTGGTGGAAGAGGCTCAGGTCGATATTGCCGCAGAGGCACAGGCGGCCGTTCACCCGTTGCTTGACGGCGACGATGTCCATTCCGGCGGTCGGGTCGAGGGCCTGGACGGCGTGCAGGCTGCCGGCCGCCAATTGATCGATCATCGTGTCGATATTGCCATCGGTATGGAGGATCGAGCACATGCCGGCGGCCTGGACCGCGTCGGCCCATTCGTTCAGATACGGCATGAAGAACCGCTGGAGGTGCTGCGGGTTGAAGAACACGCCGTGGTTGTCGGCGACGTCGCAGCAGTTAAGCACCGCATCGACCCCCTCATCGGCGAAGCGGGCGATGGTCTCCTTGGAGGCGGCCAGACGTTTGGCCGCCATCGCGTCGATCTCCTCCGGCCGGTCGTAGAGCTGATAGGAGAAATCGACATAGTCGTGTGCGGCGGGCATGCCGATGGTGCCGCCGGACTCGGCGATCACGCAGATGTCGGGGCCGGCCGTCTTCCGGAGGATCTGAAGGAAGCGTTTGGGTCCGTCGTCGGGCAGCCACATGTAGGCCGGTTCGCCCGGCGCGACCTCCCAGTAACCGCCGATCGACGTGAGGGCGGCGAAGTGCAGCCGCTGGGCGACGTCGATCATGATCTCGGCGTTGGCGTGCAGGGCCCGTTCTTGCTCAGCGGGGGTCAGGGCGGCGAACTCGCGGCCGACGATGAACCGCCGGTCGGCGAGCCGGTCGTACAGGTGAAACTCGATTTCCCAGATCGGGCAGGCCTCTTCCGGCTGGTGGCAGCGGAGAGCGGCCATCATTCGCTCGCGTCGTGTCATGTCATGTTCCTTGCCGCCATCTCGGCGTATTCCTTGAGAATCCTCACGTACAGCCGGTAATCGTCGATGGACACTTCGGGCGGGGTCTGATGATCGCAGGCGGCAACGTAGCCGCCGGAGCTCATCGCGGGCAGCAGACGCTCGAATTCCGCCCGGATGGCCTGTTCGCCACGGTGCATGACCGTCTTGTCGAACCCGCCGATCATCCGCAGCGTCGGGTACCGCCGCCGCAGTTCCGGCACGTCCACTCCAGCCATCCGCTCCAGCGGGAGAAAGCCCTCCACCCCCACCTCCATCAACCATGGGACCAGTTCGTGCACCAGCCCGTCGGTGTCGATGAACGGAATGATGCCTCGCTCCTTGAGGGCTGGGATGATCCGCCGATAGTATGGCGCCATGAACTCGTCGAACTGCGACCTGGAAATCATCGGTCCGTGGTTGTAACTCATGTCCTCGGCGAAGGTCATGAACACCGGAACGCAAAGCTCGCAGGCCCGATCGAGCGTCCGCAGGTGATGTTGCAGCAGGTCCTCGTTGATTTGGTGCATCAGCTCCGGATGGTCGTGGAACGCGTACAGGTGCTCCTCGATGCCGAAGAGCGTCCTGGGAAACCAGAAGAAACCCTCCATCGTGAACCACACAAAGAGTTTGCCGTCCCGCTGGCGCCGGTCCCACCGCCGCAGCGTGTCGGCGTCGAACGACGCCTCGGGGTACAGATGCTCGCGGATCCGCTGATAGTCATCGGCATCGGCGATGATCCCCAGTCCGTGCCCCGGCGGGTTCGGACATTTCGGACCCTGCGGGCGGAACCAGTGCTGGCGCATGCCGTCCAGCCCGAAGTAGTCCCGAATCTCCGCCGGATCGGTCAGTTCCGCAGGCAGACCCTCGCGATGCCACCGGTCGGCGGTTTGCGTCCACCAACCGGCCCACTCGATTATCGGAAGTCGATCGACCGAACGGAAACTCAGTATGTTCGCGATGCGCGTCCTGGTATCCACCATCAGCCCTCGATGCCGAAGCCGCTGAAATCAGCAGGCCATTGTAGCGGCGGACCGGGAGCTCGGCAAGCCACACCCGATACGCCCTGTACAAGATCGCCGACGGCTTCAACGCGGCGATCGGCGTCGTCGGGCCTTGCGGGCCAGGGCGAGTCCCACCGTGCCGGCGGTCAGCAGCAGCGGCATGACCGGGTACTTGACGCCGTAGACGATCGGGGTGAGGGCCAGCCGCGTCATCCGGCACAGTTGCGGGTCGGTCGCCACCACCAGCGCGATCGGCGGCGAGTAGCGGTAGTACAGCCCGACCAGCGTGCGGCCCGGAGCGCAGGTCGCCAGATACCGGTCGCGGAAATGGCGAAGCGTCGCCACCTCCGGCTCGAGATGGCTGCCGTAGGCGGCGGTGGCGATGAAGCACAGCGGGCCGAACGGCGTGCCGGACCCGCCCTGCCCCGAGAGTTCGATGACGGCTGAGCCGGTGTCCGGGTCGTTGGTGTCAATGGTCAGCGTGGCTGAGTAGCCCTGCTCGGCGGTCGGCGTAAAGGCGATGGTGACGGCGGTAGATTCGCCGGGCTTCAGCGTCTTGTGGATCCCGTCGTGCGAGAAGTTGACGGTGTCGGTCAGGGTGTAGTTGTCGATCTGGAGTTGATAGGTGCCGCGATTGGTGACGGTCACCGTGGCTGAGGTCTCGCCGCCGACTTCGACCGCGCCGAAATCGACCTGCGAGTCGGACAGCTCGATGTCCGGGTTGACCACCAGCGCTCCGACGCGGTAGTAGCGCGGATAGTAGGAGTCGGCGGTTACCAGGGCTGCGCTGGCGAAGTCGCCCGCGTAGGTTCCGCCGCCCTGGTCGGCGATCGGCACCGTGACAATGTCATCCTGGTACTGTATGGCGATCCGCGTGTCGTCGCCGTTGAAGCTGGGCCAGCCGAAGCCGGTCTGCGGGTTGACCTGCTGGGCCACGAGGCCCGCCTCGCCGGTGATCAGATTGGCGACCAGCGTCTGGTAGGTTCCGTCGGCGTCGTCGACCATGTCGAAGGCGATCATCCAGTCGCGGGTGGTGGCGGCTGTCGGATTGCCGAGGTTGATTCCCGGCGGCGGCGGCGAGACGAGGCTCTCGACGAAGTCGGTCCGGACGTCGATCAGGCCAATGCTCCAGTAGCTGTAGCTGTCGGCGCCGTCGGCCAGGCGCATCTCGCTGAGGGCGTCAAAGACGATCCGGCCGCCGGTGAGGTCAAAGTCGATCACGTCGGCGTACTGGACGATGCTGGAGCCGAACTCGGCGTCGGTCGGCCAGAGGATTTCGATCGCGCGGTCGCTGCCTCCGGTCTCGTCGCTCAGGTCGAGCAGGTAGACCAGGTTATCGAAGTCGGTGCTGGTGAACGCGAAGTACACGCCGTCGCGCGAGCCGGCGATGGTGCGTACGAACCCTTCGGTGGTGAGCCGTTCGTCGTAGGTGTCGTCGGGCGAGAGGCTGGCGATGTGCAGGTTGTTGGTCGCGTCGACGAAGAGCACCTGCTGGCCGTCCTCGACAATCACCGGGCGGGTGGGCGAGACCGGATCCAGCGAGACGTAGAACTCCTCGCCGGTGGCGATCCGCATGCCCAGAAACGGCGTGGTGTCCTCGTAGAAGATGAACACGATGTTGTCGCCGCCCTGGACGGGATCGACCTGTCCGCCGGTGTCGTCGTCCGGCGCGCCGGTATCGCCGACCCCGACGGCGTCCCACGCGGCGGCCGCAGCGGCCGCCTCGGCTGACCCGTCGCCGTAGAGTTCCTCGGCACTCTGAATGGTCGCCCGACGGGCCGAGGCAAAGTCGCTCTGCCGCGTCAGGTGCAGGGTCAGCGCTTGATAGAAGACCCGTTCGACCTTGTCGCGGCCGATGCTGGTTCCCAATCCCTGCTCGGTCAGTCCCTCCGCCATCAGGTAGGCGGCGTGGCTGGGGATCGTGCTGTTGACGTGGACGCCGCCGTTGTCGACGTCGAGCGGCACGTTGCGGTATTCGCTCATGTTGGCCGGTTGCGATCCGATTCCGCTGGCGATCAACCCGTCGCTCTCGATGCCCAGGTGCGGATTGGCCAGGTTGCGCAGATAGCCGGGCGCGACCCGCGCAGCGTCCTCGCCCAGGAGCCAGTCTTCGCGGTCGACCATGCAGGCGAAGATGTCGGACATCGCCTCGTTCAGGGCGCCGGACTGGTACTTGTATTCGAGGTTGGCGGTGTACTGCGTGACGCCGTGCGTGTACTCGTGGGCCGTGATGTCGAGGGCCCGGGCCAGGTTGTCGAAGGTCGTCCCGCCGTCGCCGAACATCATGATCTGACCGTTCCACGCGGCATTTTCCCAGTTCTGCCCGACGTGGACGATGCCGATGTTGTTGAGGCCCTGTCCGTCGATCGAGTTGCGGTTGTGGGTGGTGTAGTAATAATTGCTGGTGAGGGTGAACCAGTGCAGGAGGGTGACTCCGGCGGCGTCCCAGCCCGAGGTGGGAAAATCGGATTGGATGAAGTAGGCCGAGTCCATGGTCTCGGGCGGGGCGTTGCGGGCGTCGAGGACCACGGAGTTGCCGCCGCCGAAGCTGTCGGGAACCGTCGGATTCTGCGAGTGGATGGGCAGCGTCGTTTCGATCAGGTTGTAGACGCCGTTTTCCAGCCAGGCTGAGAAGGTCCGCGTATTGCCGAAGAGATCGACGCCGGAGCCCGAAATGGCTTCGTTCCAGGTGTCGTTGTACTTCTCGATGACGTGTCCGGTGAGGGCGTCGATGAAGTACTGCCAGCGGTCGTAGCCCTCCCAGGCAACCACATCGTAGACCAGCCGGGTTACGTTGCCGGGGCCGACGTGGACGACGAGTTGGACGGTGGACTCCGACCTGACCCGGCCCAGGTCGGCCACCACCACGGCCAGCGCGTCTTGCGCGGTCAGCCGCGGCGTGACGTCAATCGTGGGACTTGGATGCGTGTCGCCTTCGATCAGGTAGACCGAGCCGTCGCCGGCCAGATGGACGATCGCCTGGCGGCCGTGCACGGGCAAGCCGCGGTAGATCTGCTGGAACTTGACGTGCAGGCGGCCGTGCGGATCGGCGATCTCGCGGACGGCTTGGAACTCCTCGCGAGCCTCGCGAACCTTCAGCAGGCCGGCGAACCGCTGAAGGGCGCCGGTCGCCACCGCCGCAGGTTCGGCTTTGGCCCCTTCGGGCGGAGCGTAGAGGGCTGGTCCCTTGATGAACCCAGCGGTCCCGTTGGGGTTCAGGCGGACGTCCAGATCGATGCCCGCCGCTTTGAGGGCCGCCAGTTCGGAACCTGACGGAAGAGGCGATGCGCCTTTGGCCGAGGCGTGCGAGGATCGATCGAGGCGTGTCTTGGCCGCCGTCGCACCGACGGAAGCGACTTTCCACGACTGGTATCGCGTTTCGACGCTGCGCAGACGGCCGCCGACCGCCCGCGGATCGGGTTTGCCGGTTGATGACCGGGAACCAGGAGCGTCCTGCCCGCGGCGCGGCATGGCTGAGGCGCCGGCGGCGAATGAAAGGACGAGCGCGATCACCAGAACGAGACGGCGGGTGGAAGCCTTCATTGGAGTATCCTCCGCAGATTCAAAAGCCCGGTCCGACGCGGCTTGGCCTGCAAGCCCTATCGGACGGAATCCCCCTGACACGGCAATCCGCATCTTTCCGGCGATGCGATCAGCCGCCGGCTCCCGAATTCGGATCCGGTTTCCCCAGATTGTGCTTTTTCATACGGTACCGAAGCACGTCCCGGGTGATCCCGAGGGCGTCGGCCGCCTTGGTCTGATTCCAATTATGGCCTTCGAGGGCCCGAAGGATCAAACGCCGTTCCTGACCGGCCAATCCGTCGCCCGCGTCGCCCGAGATTTCCAGCGGCTCCGGGTCGCCGGTGATTTCCCGCGGCAGGTCGGCCGGCGTGATCTGGCGGCCGGAAGCCAGCAGGACGGCCCGTTCGATAACGTTCTGGAGCTCACGGATATTGCCGGGCCACTGGTAGTTGACCAGAAGGTCTTCAGTGGCGGGCGAGACGGCCGGCTTGGGAACCTTCAGGTCGTCCGAGGCCCGGGCCACGGTGTGGCGGATCAGTTCGGGAATATCGTCGCGGCGGCGGCGAAGCGGCGGCAGGTGGATGGGAAAGACGTTGAGGCGGTAGTAGAGGTCATCGCGGAACTTGCCTTCCTGCATGGCCTGCTTGAGATCGCGGTTGGTCGCGGCGATGATCCGGACGTCGGTGGCGATGGTTTTGGTGCCGCCGACGCGGGTGAATTCGCGTTCCTGCAGGACGCGAAGGAGCTTGACCTGGATGGCGGTGCTCAGCTCGCCGACCTCGTCGAGGAAGATGGTGCCGCCGTCGGCGAGTTCGAAGCGTCCGGGTTTCTGGGCGACCGCGCCGGTGAACGAGCCTTTTTCGTGGCCGAACAGCTCGCTTTCGAGCAGCCCTTCGGGCAGGGCTGCGCAGTTGACGGCGACGAACGGGTGCTCGGCCCGTTCGGAGGAGCGGTGGATCGTCTTGGCGATCAGCTCCTTGCCGGTGCCCGTTTCGCCCAGCAGGAGGACGGTGGCGTTGGTGTGGGCGACCTTGCCCAGCAGTTCCATCACGCCGCGCAGGCTGCCGCCGGCGCCGATGATCTGCCGGTCGGTAAAGACGCTCTCCTGGAGGGTCTGGTTTTCCCGCTTGAGGCCCTCGAACTTCTGGGCGTTGACCGTGCCGATGGCGGCAAGGTTGGCGAAGACCTCGAGGAGTTCCAGGTCGCCGTCGCCGAACGCGCCATCGCGGCGGTTGAGCACCTCGATCACGCCGATCGGCTCGCCCTGGTAGATCATCGGCGAGCAGATCAGGTTTCGCGTCCGGAAGTTGAGCTTGCTGTCGATGCCCTGGAAGAAGCTCGGGTCGTCGCTGACGTCGTTGACCTGACGGCTGCGGCCGGACTCCAGGACCTGTCCCGCGATGCCCAGCGAGGCGTCGAACTCGTCGCCGATAAGCTGGTCGCCCTTGCAGCCGCAGGCGGCAAGAAACCGCAGGGCCTTCTTCCGCGAGTCGAGGAGCAGGACGCTTGAGGCCTCAGCCCGCATGACCCGGGCCGCCTGGTCGGCGATGGCCTGGAGCGTGGCGCGGACGTCGAGGGTGCGATTGATGGCCTTGAGGGCTTCGAGCAGAGCTGAGGTTGTCTGTTGATCCCACATGATCGTCTCGGTTCGGGGTTCCGCCAGCCGTCAGGCACCATTTGACCGCAAGGGCGGGCCGGTTGCAAGGCTGTGTTTCGCGGGCAACGCCGCCGGCGGTCCAAGTAAAACACCGGCGGACGGCATTCAGCCGCCGTCCGCCGGTGCGTGTATCATCCATCTACTTTCCGCCGGAGACCGAACTGATCAGCTTGACCAGCGGGAGGAACAGGGCGATGACGATCGATCCGACGATCAGACCGAGGAAGATCACCAGGACCGGTTCGAGCAGGCTCACCAGCGACCCGACGAGGGTCTCGACCTCTTCGTCGTAGTTGTCGGCGACCTTCAGGAGCATCTTGTCCAGGTCGCCGGTCTCCTCGCCGACGTCCACCATGTTGACCACCAGGGAGTCGACCACGCGGGCGGCCCGCAGCGGTTCGGCGAAGCTCTCGCCCTCGCGGATCGAGTCGTGGACCTCGGCCAGGGCGCGGGAGTAGACCTCGTTGCCCGTGGTGTCCTTGGTGATGTTGATCGCCTCGAGAATGGGCACGCCGGCGTTGATCAGCGTTCCGAGCGTCCGGGTGAAACGGGCGATCGAACCCTTCGAGACGATCTGGCCCATGATCGGGATCTTGATCTTGATGACGTCCAGGACGTAACGGCCGACCTCCGACTGCTTGATCAGCTTGAAGATCAGGATGACCGCGATCGGCGAGGCCAGGAACACGATCCATCCCGGCGGAGTGCCGCTGACGAACCAGTTGCTGACCGCGATCAGCATCTTGGTGGGCGTGGGCAGTTCGGTGCCGAAGTCCTCAAAGATCGTCTTGAACTTGGGCACCACGAAGTACATGATGAACCCGAGGATCATGAACGCGAAACTGATCACCGCGATCGGGTAGATCATGGCGCCGACGATCTTGCGGCGAAGCCGCTGGGCCTTTTCCATGAACTCGGCGAGTCGTTCGAGAATGACCTCGAGCACGCCGCCCGCCTCGCCCGCGGCCACCATCTTGGTGTAGAGCCGGTCGAACGCCTTGGGATGCTTGCCCATCGCCTCGGACAGCGTGGCCCCGCCCTCGACGTCCTCGCCGACCTCCTTGACCACCTGGCGGAGCATGCCGGGTTTCTGCTGCTGCTCGAGCACGCGCAGCGACCGGAGGATCGGCAGGCCGGCGTCCTGAAGGGTGGCCAACTGCCGGGTGAACTGGGTGAGCTGCTTTCGCGAGACCTTGCCGAACCCGCCGGCGCCGGCGGGCCGCTTGCCCGCGGTGGAGACCTCGGCCCCGACCTTCTTCTTGCCCGCCTTCTCCTTGACCTTGGTCGGGAAAAGCCCCTGCTCGCGGATCTTGGAAATTGCCTCTTCGGACGTCGTGGCCTCAATCTCGGCCTTGACCTCCTGGCCGGCTGAGTTCATCGCCTCGTACATGAATACTGCCATCGGTTGTGCTCTCCGTTATGTCTGCGGGACTACCGCCCCATCTGCTCTATTATACCGGCATACGGCAAGGCCATGGCCAGAATGATCGACCCGACGATCAGGGCCACGATGATGATCATCACCGGTTTGAAGAGGCTCAGCAGCGCAGCGGTCAGCATCTCCACATCCTCTTCATAATTATCAGCTACTTTGTTAAGCATCTGGTCCAATTCGCCCGTCTCTTCGCCGATCTGTACCATATCCACTACAAAAGAATCAATGACACGCGTACGGAGCATTGGTTCGGCCAAACCGCTGCCGTGGCGAACCTCTTCGTGGACGTCGTCGAGGGCGGAGGCGAAGACGCGATTGCCGGCGGCGTCGCGGGTGATGCGCAGGGCTTCGAGGATCGGCACGCCCGAACTGACCAGCGTGGCCAGGGTGCGGGCGGTTCGGGCCATGGCCCCCTTTCGGGCGATCCCGCCGAAGACCGGGAGCTTGAGGCGGAAGAGGTCCAGCAGGTAGGCCCCCGGTTGGCTGCGGCGCATCAGGACGATCAGCACGAACAGGCAGATCGGGATCAGTGCCAGGACCACCAGGCCGGGCGGCACGCCGTGGAGCATCCAGTGGCTTAGGCCCATGACGGTGCGGGTCGCCGCCGGCAGTTCCGCGTCGAATTCGTCGTAGAGGCTGACAAACCGCGGCACGACGACCACGAGCATAAAGATCAGAACCAGGATGGCGATCAACAGCACCGAAGCGGGGTAGATCGACGCCGTGATGACCTTGCGGCGGATCCGCACGTTGTTCTCGATGTGCTCGGCCAGGCGTTTGAGAATGATCTCGAGCGATCCACTGGCCTCGCCCGCGGCGACCATCTGCACGTAGGTGCGGTCGAACGCCCGCGGATGCTCAGCCAGGGCCTCGGCCAGCGACGAACCGCGGGCGACCCGCTCGGCGACCTTGGAGACCACGTCGCGAAAGGCGCCCGGCCGCTGCTGACGCTCCAGGACCCGTAGCGAGCGGACGATCGGCACACCCGAGTTCAGCAGCGTGGAAAGCTGGCGGGAGAAGAGCATGAGGCTCTTCCTGGAGACCCCGCCGATGGCGCGGTTGAGCCACTCGGTCCGTCCGGCGCCGCCGCGGTTCAGGCCGTCATCCGCCTGCTTGACCGGTCGGCGAAGCGACGAGGACGGGCGATGCGCGTCTTTCCCGCGGTCGATCGCGTCGGTCACCTCCGTCGCTCCTTTCCGTGCGTTGGCGTCGGGCCTATTCTTCCTCGACGATCGTTTCGCGGACGACCTCTTCGATCGTGGTATCGCCGTCGTAGATGGCGTTGAGCCCGTTCTCGCGGAGCGAGCGCATGCCGCGTTTGCGGGCGTGCTGTCGGAGAAGCTGGGTCGAGGCGCTGTTCATGATCAGCTCTCGCATCTCGTCGTCGAGAACCATGATCTCGAAGAGGCCTATTCGTCCGCGATAGCCGGTGTTGTTGCAGAACTCGCATCCGGGCCCGTAGTAGAGTTGCTTGCCGCGGATGTCGTCGGGAGTCAGGTCGAGCTCCATGAGCTGTTCTTCGGTCGGCTCGTAGGGGCTCTTGCACTTGACGCAGATCTTTCGGACGAGCCGCTGGGCGACGACGGCTTCGAGAGTCGCGGTGATCAGGAAGCTTTCGAGTCCCAGGTCGACCAGACGGGCGATGGTGCTGGGCGCGTCATTGGTGTGGACGGTGGTGAAGACCAGGTGGCCGGTCAGCGAGGCCTGGACCGCGATGGCGGCGGTTTCCAGGTCGCGGATTTCGCCGACGAGGATGATGTCCGGGTCCTGCCGCAGGAAGGAACGGAGGCAGCGGGCGAAGGTGAGTCCCGATTCGGGATTGACCTGCACCTGCATGAGTCCGTCGATGTCGTACTCGACCGGATCCTCCGCGGTGAGGATCTTGACTTCCGGGTCGTTGCGTTCGGTCAGGGCCGAATAGAGGGTGGTGGTCTTGCCGGATCCGGTGGGACCGGTGACGATGATGATGCCGTGCGGGCGGTTGATCAGTTGGCGGAAGAGGCGGACCTCCTCCTCCCGCATGCCGAGTTTTTCGACGTCGAGGTTGACCTGGCTGCGGTCGAGGACGCGCATCACGATGCTCTCGCCGAACATGGTGGGCAGGACCGAGACGCGCAGGTCGACCGGCTGGCCGCCAACGGTCAGGGGGATGCGGCCGTCCTGGGGCATGCGGCGTTCGGCGATGTCGAGGTTGGACA
Organism: Phycisphaerae bacterium; assembly: GCA_012729815.1. Classification (NCBI taxonomy): domain Bacteria; kingdom Pseudomonadati; phylum Planctomycetota; class Phycisphaerae; species Phycisphaerae bacterium. The sequence continues at coordinate 12,948 of JAAYCJ010000061.1, forward strand.
TGACCTTGATGCGCGAGGCGACGGCCAGGGCGATGTGGTGCGGCGGCGGCTGCATCTCGTAGAGCACGCCGTCGATCCGGTAGCGCATCTTGAATTCGTCCTCGAAGGGCTCGAAGTGGATGTCGGAGGCCTTGTCGCGAATGGCCTGGAGCAGCACGAGGTTCAGCAGCTTGATGACCGGTTTGGAGGCCGAGGCCTCCATGATGGTGTCCAGGTCGATCGAGTCGCCGCGGCTCTGGAGCTTGCTGAGGTTCGCGTCGTTGTTGATCTCGTCGATCAGGTCGTGGATGTCCTCCTGGGCCTCTTCCGGGTAGTAGCGGGAGAGGGCCTTGGAGACCTGTTCCTCGGAGGCGTAACAGGCGATCACGTCGTAGCCGAGGAACCGCTTGATGTCGTCGGTGGCGGCGAAGTTGTCCGGGTTGCACATCGCCAGGGTCAGCGTGTTGGTCTCGCCGTTGTGGTCGGTGGGCACGACGCGGTAGATGTTGGCCATCTGCGGGGTCAGCAGGGCTACGACTTCGCGCGGGATCTCCATGGAGTCGAGGGCGACGATCTCCATGCCCTTCTGGGCGGCGAGGGCTTCGTTGAGCTCGTCCTCGTTGACGTACCCCAGTTCGACCAGGATGCGCCCCAGGGGCCCGCGCCGCTGCTTCTGGATTTCCAGGGCCTCGTGGACCTGATCGCGGGTGAGCTTGCCCATCTTGATCAGGACTCGTCCCAGCCGTCGTCCCCGAAGCTGCTTGACCGGTATTACGCTTGGCATGGTTCTTTACCCGTTACGCAGGTGGTTGGGATTCTCAGCTTGCTTCCTTTTCTTCCTCCGCCGCGTTGTCGGCCCCGAGCACCATGCCGTAGTTGACGGCGCTGCCGGGCCGCGCGGCGTCGAGCTTGCGCTTCAGTTCGCCTGGGTTCTTGGACTTGTCGAGCATTTCCTCGGCCTTGACGATTCCGCTCTCGAAGAGCTGCCAGAGGTGGTCGTCCAGAAGCTGCATGCCGTACTTCTTGCCGGTCTGGATGCTCGAGTCGATGCGGAAGACCTTGTTCTCGCGGATCAGGTTGGCGATGGCCGGGGTGATGACCATGAACTCGAAGGCGGCGACCCGCCCGCTGGTGCTCCGCGGCAGCAGGGCCTGCGAGAGGACGGCGATCAGGTTGGTGGAAAGCTGGACGCGGATCTGTTCCTGCTGGGTGACCGGGAACTGGTCGACGATACGGGTGATGGTGCCCTGGGCGCCGGTGGTGTGCAGGGTGCCGAAGACCAGGTGGCCCGTTTCGGCCGCCCGCAGGGCCGACTCCATCGTCTCCAGGTCGCGCAACTCGCCGACGAGGATCACGTCCGGGTCCTGTCGCAGCACGCGGCGGAGGGCCTCGGCGAAACTCGGCACGTCGTTGCCCACCTCCCGCTGATTGACCATGGATTTCTTGTGCGGGTGGTAGTACTCGATCGGATCCTCGACGGTCACAATATGGTGGTCCATCTCGGCGTTGATGTAGTCGATCATGGTGGCCAGCGTGGTGGTCTTGCCGGAGCCGGTGGGACCGGTCACCAGGAACAGGCCTCTGGACCGCCGGCAGAGGGCCTTAACGATCGGCGGCAGGCCGATCTCCTCGAAGGTCAACAGTTTGGAGGGGATCAGACGCAGTACGATCGAGACGTTGCCCTTCTGTTTGAAGACGGCCACGCGAAACCGTCCGGCGTCGCCGAAGGCAAAGCCATAGTCGGTGCCGCCTTCCTCCTGGAGTTCCTGCTGGTTGCGTTCCGGCGTGATCGATCGCATCAAGGCCAGGGTGTCTTCGGGTTCGAGCGTCTTGGTTTCGAGGTTGCGAAGCCGTCCGTGGATCCGGATGACCGGCGGGCGTCCGACGTGGAGGTGGATATCGGAACCGCCGCGGCGGATGCAGGTTTCGAGAATACGATCGATGTGGATGTTGGCCATTCAGTTACGCCTCCTGGTTGGCGATGACTTCTTCCGTTTGGGTGATTCGGGCGACCTCGTAGGGCGTGGTCACGCCTTTGAGAATCTTGACCCTCCCGTCCTCGACCAGCGACCGCATGCCGCCGGCGGCGGCGGCTTTGCGGATCTTGTTGGCCGGCGCCCGGTTGAACGCCAGCTCGCGGATCTGCGCGTTCATCTCGAGCATTTCGAAGATGCCGATCCGGCCCTTGTACCCGCTGCCGTGGCAGGTCTTGCAGCCTTTGCCGCGGTAAACCTTCTTGTCGCCCATCTTGTCCGGGTCGAGCCCGATCAGCCGCAGGTAGTGGCGTTCGGGATTCGGATCGACCTCTTTGCAGTCCGGGCAGATCACCCGGATCAGCCGCTGGGCCATGATCGCCTGGACCGAGCTGGCCACGAGAAACGGTTTGACGCCCATGTCGATCAGACGAGTGATCGCGCTGGGCGCGTCGTTGGTGTGGAGGGTCGAGAAAACCAGGTGGCCGGTCAGGGCGGCCTGGATGGCCACTTCGGCCACCTCGAGGTCGCGGATTTCGCCGACGAGGATGATGTTGGGCGCCTGACGCAGCATGGCCCGCAGGATGCGGGCGAAGCTCAGCGGCGGTTTGAGGGCCTCGTTGACCTGGCACTGGTTCATGCCCGTGAAGTGGTACTCGACCGGGTCCTCGGCGGTGATGATCTTGCGGTCGGACTGATTCAGTTCCTGGAGGGCGGCGTAGAGCGTGGTGGTCTTTCCGGAACCCGTCGGGCCGGTGACCAGAAAGATGCCGTTGGGCCGCCGGATGATCTTCTGGAAGCGGCCGTAGTCGTCCTCCTCGAAGCCGAGGGCCTGGATACCGATGTTGACCGACTCCGGCCGCAGAATACGCAGGACCATGCTCTCGCCGTGATAGCTCGGGATGCAACTGACGCGGAAGTCGATCTGCTGGTCGTCGATGTGCATCTTGATGCGGCCGTCCTGGGTGTTGCGCTTCTGCTCGATGTGCATGCCGGCCATGATCTTCAGACGGCTTATCACCGACGCCTGCATGCTCTTGGGAATCGCGTCCCGCTCGATGCAGACGCCGTCGATGCGGTAGCGCACGCGGACCCGGTCGCCGAACGGCTCGACGTGGATATCCGAGGCCCGCGACCGGACGGCTTCGGTGATGATCAGGTTGATCAGCCGGACGATCGGGGCGGTGGCGTCGTCGGCGGCGACGCCGTCGACGTCGACCGAGGCGTCCATCGAGGAATCCATCGAGGCGTCCACCGACGCCTGCCGCAGCTCGTCGACCGTCTTGTCGATGCTTTCGGTGGTCCGGCCGCTGAGGTAGTTGTCGATGTAGTGTTTGATCTTGGTCCTGGAGGCCAGGTGTGGCTCGATCTCGGTGGCCAGGCGGAAGCGGAGCATGTCCTGGACGTCCAGATCGAGCGGGTTGTGGATGATGACCTTCAGCCGCCCGTTGTCCTTGCCCAGCGGCAGCACCAGGTGCTTGCGGATAATGTCCTCGGGGATCAGGTTCAGGGCCGAGGCGATCTCGCCGTTGTCTTCCGGATCGACGTATTCCATGCCGAATTGCTCGGCGAGGGCCCGGACCACCTCATCCTCGGAGATCAACTCGAGCTCGACCAGGGCCTCCCCAAGCCGTCGGTCGTGTTCCTTGGCGAAATTCTCGGCGGTTTCGAGCGAGCCCGGATCGATCCGCCCCCACTCCAGCAGGATCTCACCCAGTTTCTTACGTTTTCGAGCCATGGCACACCGTATGAAAACGTTACCGCGGTTGTCCGTAAGTACTTATCGGCAAATCTACTTGCGAGTCACGGTTGGGTTGGTTGGTCAACGGTCTGGCTGGTGCTGGTCAACCGTCAACTCCGGCTGGATATCGAGGCTCCCGGTACCCGCTTACAACCAGCGCCGCCGGTCCCGGTCATTGGTTCTCAACCGCATTGCTCTTGTTTCATTGTAAGCCCGCCGTGCCACCGCCGTCAAGCGATTTGTCGGGGAAGATCGAGCATCGGCATGCCGCTAGGTAACGTGTTTTCAGGCACTTGGAGCCAAATAAGTCGCGAAGGAAGCATAAGGGGAACTCAGAATCGTGGCGCCGCCGCGGGTGGATGGATATCTCCCTCATCTTGCGACGCCGGGCAGGGTGCTTTGTGCTTTCTCTGCGTCTCGGCCTCTTCGCGGATGCTTCGGGGCTACCACTGGTTCACCCAGATCAGGTACTGCGGGAAGTACATCCACGGAGCCTGGCCATCCTGCGGCATGGGCACCCACTGGGCATGTCCGTCGAGAAACACGTAGTTGCCGCCCCGGTTGTGGAACCAGCCGGCCCAGGCCCGTTCGCCGTAGCCCGCCATCACCTCATGATACACCTTGTCGTCGAACGCGATATCGCCCTCGGTCAGCAGCATGATCTGGGTCTGGAGATTCCAGGTCAACGCCCGCTGGCCGGTCAGGGCGACGTCAAAATCGCCGGCCGTCTCGACGTTATAGGCGTACACATTCGAGTACCCGCTCGTGGCCGAGTTGCCCGGTGAACTGGGGCACCGGCGAATGCCATCGGCCGCACCCCAGCAGCCGGTGCCGTTGGCGTAGGCATTCGGGTCGTTCGAGACGTACGGCCATATCCGCGCCTGCCAGGCCTCCCAGAAACCGATCGCGGGCCAGCCCGCCGTTTTGTCCTGCCACCGCGGCGGCAGCAGACCGCTAAAGTCGCTCGCGTACGCCATGAACGCCGAGTGCTGCTGGCGCTCGTTGTTGAGGCACAGCACACCCCGGGCACTCTCGCGGGCCGCCTGCAGCGCCGGCAGCAGCATCGCGACCAACACCGCGATGATCGCGACCACCACGAGCAACTCAATCAACGTGAAGGATCGCTGACGGCGGTGCGTCGATTGCCGATTTGGGAGCATCCCGCAACTCTTCATTGCCCGCTCCTTCTCAGCCAGATAACCCGGTAACTCCACGGGTCCATGTGCAGAGGCATCGACCACAGACCTTCGCTCACCGACGCTTCGGTTACGTCGCGTTCCGTCACCACGTCCTGTGCGGTCCATTGGCCTTCGCCGACCGGGACTTGGACAATCCCGTCGCCCGGACCGCCCTGGTTGAGTGCGAACACGAACTTTTCGACCGGCGATTTCTCGCGCACCACCACTTCAGTCACAGGATCGCCCGTACCCAGGTGACCTCTCGTCGCCGGCGGCAGGCTGTCCACCCAACGTCCGGTGAACTCCAGGTCCGCCTGCTCGATAATCCGTCGGACCCACAACCGGATGTTGGCCGACGGGTGCGGGTTGGTCACGTACGTGTCCGGGAATGGGCCGTAAGCGATGAGACGCCCCTGGCCCCACGCCCGGCGCCAGCCCACCACGTGGCCGCTGGCGTCGAGAATCTCCTCGGCGTTGGCCATCGAGCCGATGTTCACTCCGCGAAACGTCTTGCCCTCATTGATGCCCGGATCGATCGCCCCGCCGACCGTGCCCGGCTTGTCCGCTGCGAGTTGATGCTCGGTGGCCACGAAGTTGATCTCCGGCCCGAACCGGACATCCGCATACTCCGGAGCAAACGCCGGGGCCTTCCAGCCAAGTTCCGTCCACGCCGGCCCGCCGACGTTTTCGTAGGGTCGCAGCCATGGATCGACCAGGCCGCTGATGCCAGCCAGGACCACCGTCCCGCCGGATTCCGCAAAACTCTCCAACCTTCCAGCCGCCTCCTGGCTCAGCACGTACGAGGCGGGCACGATGATCGTGTTGAACCGCCCCACCTTCTCCGGCAGCGTCGCATCGTCCACAAAATCCGCTGTGATCCCTTCCATCCGCAGCGTGTATAGCAGGTTGTTCCGCGTCCGCACCCACGGCGAGCCCCACGGTTTTTCGCCGGTCTGGAGGGTGATGTACTCGGCGGTGTCGAGCGAGACGTAGAGGGCCGCGTCGGTGGCAACCCGCTTGATCGAGTGCCCGTCGAACCGCTTGTGATAACGCTCGATCTCGCCGACCGTCCGACGATAGTGCTCGTAGTGCGGCAGCTTGGTCCCGTCGCTGTCGATCAGGAACCACATCGGGCGGGCGTTGTCCTTCTCCCACGCCCGTGCGCCCTCGACCTGGCCGTGATCGCTGTAGGGTTTCCAGCCGAACACGAGGTTGATCGTCATGCCGTGGGCCACCATCGCCCAATTCTGCATCCCGGCAAATTCGCCGGGCCAACTCGGCTGAACGTAAACCTCGGCCCCGAGGATGGGTTTGCCGGGCTCCGTCGACTCGGCCATTTCCAGAATCTCGAGCATCTCCTGCGGCGTGCCCAAGGCCAACGGCCAGCCGCTGGTGTACATCTGATCCACCATCACCGCGTCGCTGACCCGGATCAACGGCATGAACACCTGGGGGAAGAACGTCGGCCAGGCCAGATTGTTGCCGTAGAGCGTCCTGGTGTCGTATTTCCGCGCGTGCTCCATGAACGTCGCCCACGCCCATACCGACGTCTCGCTGCGCCACCGCAGCCAGTCCATCGCCCAACCGGGGGTGTCCTGGAAGCGCTTCAGCGCGGTCTCCGGCAATGACCGAAACGCCGCCGTCCACTCGATCGCCGCCGCCCCCTCCTTCTTCGGACGGTTCTTCTCCTCCTCCACGAACCGGGCCGAGATCACCTGCTCGACCTGATCCCAGCTTTCATAATCCGTTCCCCACCGATCATTGAGGGTCGCCAGGTCGCCGTGGCGGTCCTTGCACCAGTGGCGGAAATGGGCATCGGCGTATGTCGACGGGCAGGCCCCGCCGTTGTGGATGTACGGCTGCTCGTTGTGCAACTGGAACGAAGCCACCATCGGATTCGCCGCAAATACCTTGCCGACCTCCTCAGCCTGTTCCTTGAAATACGCCAGCCCCTCCGGATTGTAGACGTCGATGTAGGCCGGATTGGCTGGATTGCCCACCTCCGGCCGGCCACCCTGATCGGCATGCGGGCCCATCGCGTGAATAGGAAATCCGCCCGCCGCGTGCAGGTAGCACAAATCTTCGTTCCACGGTCCGCGCGAGCAGACCACTCCGATCTCGCCCGCGTGCAGATACTCCTCGATCCTATATCCGGCGAACCCATTGCCGCCACCACCGAAACTGAGCATTCCGTTGCCCACCCCGAAGATATTCGCCGGCGGTATGGGCGAGCCGATCGCGAATCGCCCCACCAGCCGCGACGTGAACTGGCTGAGGGAGGAATGCCCGCCAATCGACTCGGTCGGGTGGAAATCCTTGGCCCCGTCCAGGACAAGCGTCTCGCCCTCGCGGTATCGCACCATCACCAAATACGCATCCGGAACAAGGTCCTTGGTGGCAAAGCTCAGACGCCTCGGCTGATCGCCCTGGACCTCCGCCGCGGGAAACTCAGCGAGCTTGGTTGCATCCGGGGCATCCCACGTCCCCATAAAGACGGTCGCCGCACCCGTTAGCGGCAGCCGCGAATCGTTCCAAACCTCCACCGCAGCCGTCTCGGGCCAACCCGGCAGCCACAGCGGCAGACGCGTGTTGTCGTGGTCCGCAAACTGGACCCTCAGCCACTCCTCCGGGCGCACATTAAATGCCGTCGGCTCCGTGCCCGGCTCGATCTGCGCGTCATCCATCCACACCGTCCCCGCCTCGACCACAAGTCGGGCCTGAATCTCGAGTCTCTCCGGGCAATCCAGGGCCACGTGCACCCGCGTCCAATCGCTGTCGGCGGGCAGGTCCACCCACGTCGAAGGCCCCTCGTCGCCCCGCTCGAACGTCACCCGCCAGCCCCGGCTCAGGACCAGGCACAGCCGCCCCTTGGCTCCCGCCGTCTTGACCTGCGCGCTGAGCACCCACGGCCCGGGCTCGGCGAACCGGTCGTACGATGAGATCACCGACCGGGCCTTGCCGTCCCCCACCTTCACCCGCACGCACCGCTTGCCCGAGCAGGCTTGGTCCTCGACCACGGCCACACCCGTCTTGTCCGCCCGCTCCTGCCACCATGCCTCAGCCACCGGGTTCCAGTGCAGTTCGTTACCGGTCCGGGCATGGGCTTGGTAGAACTCCGCCTCCACCCGGATCGTGGTGCCATTCCACCCCTGGTCCAGCTCAAAGCTGGCGTTGCGGACCAGATTGGCTCCATGTACTGACGTCGCCATGCAGATTACCGATACCAGCACCGCCAAGCCGCGTCGAGTCATGCGTTATTCCTCACGGGGTCGCCTGGCCCCGCACGTGGCGCCGATCACCAAACGGGGTGGAAGCAGTACGTGCTGTTTCAGCTCGCCGTCGTCACGGTCTCGCAGCAGGAGCTTGACGCCCTCCCGCCCCATCTGCTCGAACGGCTGAACGGTGTGCGTCACGTAGAGGTAGTCCGGGTTGTTGTACATGTCCGCCCCGATCACCGCCACGTCTTCGGGAACGCGCCGACCGAGTTCGTGCAACGCCCGCAGACCGCCGTAGGCCATTGAAAACGTCGGTGAAACCATCGCGGTAAAGGCCCGACTATCCTTACGAAGCAGTTCGACAACCGCATCGTGGGCGGGAACCGCGCTGTTCTTGATGGGAATCTCCACCATCAGCCTCTGGTCGTACTCCAACCCGTAGTCCGACAGGGCCCGCCGGTAGCCGACCAGGGTGTCGGGCCCCACGGTATCGTAGCGGCCCGTGGTCAGGTAACAGATCCGCCGATGCCCCAGCATGATCAGGTGCTCGGTCGGCAGATAGCCCATACGAACCTTGTCCGTCATCGCCACCGGCGCGTCCAGGCCCGCGATGTACTGATCGAGCATCACGATCCGCGTGCCCTGGTCCTGGAGTCGCTGAATCAACTCCGCATAGGCGGGGTCCATCGAATCCTCGAACAGCGGACAGACCAGGATCCCGGCCAAGCCCTTGCCGCTGAGACGTTCCAGGATGCTCCGCTCCCGCGACCGGTCCAGCACGCTGTTGCAGACCAGCACCTCATAGCCCCGACTTGTCGCCTCTTCCTCGACCCCCCTGAGCATCTGAGCGCTGTGGGTCATGCTCACGTCGGGGATGACCAGACCGATCAGTTCCGCCGCCGGCATGGCGCCCCGGCCACAGGCTGGCGCCTTACGCACGAACGTCCCCCGCCCGCGATGGCGGACCACAAATCCCTCCCGCTCCAGATCCTGCATCGCCCGCCGAACGGTCACCCGATCGACCTCGAATTGGTCCGATAACTCCCGCTCCGGCGGTAGTTTCTGACCGACCGACATCTCAGCGATCCGCCGGCGCAGATGCTCCCGCACCTGGACGTACAGCGGGCCGCTTCCACCCTCCGCAACAGGTTCAGCGTCGTCCAGACCAGCCATAGTCACCCTCGATTGCCGGATGCGCCATCAATTGGTTGCTACTAATACAACCTTTACCACCTCTTATACCACCAATTCATCTCTGATGCAATGGTCAATTCTGCTCCGGGTTCCGACAGAACGCCGCCCTTTGAGGGGTAGTTCACGCCGGCAGACCCTCAGGAGGCTACAATAACGTAGGAACCCGGGGTTAGTCGGGTCGCGGAACGGGAAACTATGGCTGGCGTCGTGGCCGTCGGTGTGTATAATGACTCCGGAAGGGTATGGACACCGAGGCACTGGTCAAACTGCTCTACGTCGGAATGCTTCTGATCGGGGCGTTGATCGTGCTCTGGATCGTCGTCGTAATCATTCGCCATCAGGCCCTGAAGCACGACGAAATGAAGTCTGGACCAGGTTTTGACCTCGATCAGCTCAAGCGGATGCGCGAGGAAGGCCAGATATCGGACGATGAATATCGGATACTCCGCGAAAATGCGATCCAGCAGATGGACCGGAAAAAGTAGAATCCCGGCCGAGAATGTCACCAAGAGTGACGATAGAAGGCGATAGAACAGTGCGGAGCGAGGCCAATCGTGGACATTAGGTCAGGACGACACAGGATTTATAAGCATGGCAACTAACAAGAACAGCGGATCAGGCGGTGGAGCACGGCGAGGGAAGTTCAGCAGCACGTGCAGCTTCTGCGAGCGTTCGCAGCGGGAGGTCGGACCGATGGTGGAAGGCCCCAACGGGGTCTACATCTGTTCGAGCTGCGTCGAGTTGTGCCACAACATCATCGCCCAGGAGCGTCGCCGCAACACCTCAACCAAGGCCAAGTTCGGTTCGACGCCCAGCCCGCGGCAGATCAAGGAGTTTCTCGACGAGTACGTGGTGGGCCAGGAGCGGGCCAAGAAGTCGATCTCGGTGGCGGTCCACAACCACTACAAGCGGCTGCTGGTCGCCGACGGCGAGGACGGGGTGGAGATCGACAAGTCGAACGTGCTGCTGATCGGTCCGACCGGGTGCGGCAAGACGCTGATCGCCCGGACGCTGGCCCGGCTGCTGAACGTGCCGTTTGCCATCGCCGACGCGACCACGCTGACCGAGGCGGGCTATGTGGGCGAGGACGTGGAGAACGTGTTGCTGCGGCTTTTGCAGAACGCGGACTACGATATCGAGGCGGCCCAGCGGGGCATCATCTACGTCGACGAGATCGACAAGATCCACCGGACCTCGCAGAACGTCTCGATCACCCGGGACGTCTCGGGCGAGGGCGTTCAGCAGGCGTTGCTCAAGATGCTCGAGGGGACGGTGGCCAACGTTCCGCCCCAGGGCGGCCGCAAACACCCGGAACAGCAGTACATCCAGATCGACACCACGCACATTCTCTTTATCTGCGGCGGCACGTTCGTGGGCCTGGACAACATCATCAGCAAGCGTCTGGGACGCAAGATGATCGGTTTTGCCAGCGAGGTTCAGGACGGCCGCGACGAGATGGAGACGGTGGCCAAGCTGCTGGACCAGGCCACGCCGGAAGACCTGATCGAATTCGGCATGATCCCGGAATTCGTCGGCCGTACGCCGGTGTTGACCGCCCTGCATCCGCTCAACGAGGATGCGTTGATCAAGATCCTGACCGAGCCTAAGAACGCCCTGGTCAAGCAGTATCAGAAGTTCTTCGAGATGGAAGGGGCGGAGCTGGAGTTCACCGACGAGGCGTTGAACCTGCTGGCCCGGAAGGCCATGGCGCGGGATACCGGGGCCCGGGCCCTGCGGGCGGTGACCGAGGAACTGATGCTGGAGATCATGTACGAGCTTCCCGAACAGAAACGGGGCGGCCGGTACGTGATTACCGCCGACGTGGTGGCGGGCAACCAGCAGGTCTTCCCGCAGGTGGACATCCAGAAAGAGTCCGCCTGAGGCAGGCCGTCCGATAATCAGCGGCGTCAAGGACATAGCAGCGGTTGCGAAGGGGTCGAATGGCGAAGTCCTGGCCAACTCCTCAAAGCCCCCCTTCCGACTACCGATAGAGGGAATACGGAACGTACCTGAACCAGTAATGCAGTTAACGGGACATCGATGACGATCACGGTCTTGTGCCCCAACCTGAAATGCCGGAAGGTCCTGGCGGTGCCCGACCACACCCGGGGCAAGAAGGTTCGCTGCAAGTACTGCACGACCACCTTCGTGGTTCCGGCCAAACGTCCGTCCCGGGCTCCCGCGCCTCTGCCGCAACCGTCCGACGAAGAGATAAAAACCGTCGAGTAGCTCCCGCCCCCTTGCCTCGGACCCGCCTTCAATGCTACCATGACCGCCAGCGGCTGCGATTCCGACCCAACTCCCGAGGTTTTATGGTCCGAGAAAAGAACGACGACAAGCGGGCGATGCTGCTGGGCATGGGGCTCGATAACGAGGACGGGCACGTGCGGATCACCAAGGGAACCAACTTTCGGCTGCTCGGCGGTTCGCACGAAACCCACGAACGGATGCAGGAACAGGCGATCAAGTTCAACGAGAAGCTGGACCGGCGAGGCCGTCGGCTGGAAGAAGTCTCGCGTGAGGAGTTTGTGGACCTGGCCCGCGAGGTCGGCATGCCGGTGCTTCCGGACGACCTGCCTCGACCGCGGGAGTAGACGGGCGGCAGGCAACTCAACTCGGCGGCGTCCCGAGCCGATCTATGGATGGCGGACAAAGTCCGTCCATGGGCGGTTTTATCGGGACTTGACCTATGACCGATCAATACCGGCAGCTTCTGACCACGATCGGCCGGTCGGCCAACGAGGCGGCGGACCAGGCGATCGGTTTCGCCCTGCTCGCCGACGACGGGCGATGCGCCGGGCGGCTGGCGTCGACCCTCATGCAGCGGGCCAACGACGACGCGATTTCGTACGTGGTCCGGGCGTATCACAAACTTGATCCCGATTTCCAGAAGCGGCTGGTCGATCTGTGCCCGGCCATCTCGGGCTCATTGCGTCTGGCCTCGCGCGACGAGGCGCCGCAGGCCAAACAGAACGTGATCGAACTGATCAATCTCTCGGCCCAGCCGAGCATGACCTACATCCTGGTCCGGCTGCTCCACGACGACCTGCCGGCGGTCCGCACGCAGGCCGCGGAGGCCCTGCAGCGCCTGGCCGAGCGCCTGCTCGAGCAGTTGGAGCGGGAAACCGCGCCCGAAGAACTGGGCCAGCCGCCCAAGGAGCCTTCGGCCGCCCTGCGGGCCCAACTGCATCAGTACTGCATCGCCATTGAGAACGGACTGGACTCTTTCAGCGCCCACCTGCGGACCGAGTTGGTCGAGTCGGCGATGTACCTGGCGGCGTACCTGCCCGACAACGTCTGGGCGAAGTTTGCCCAGCCGCGCAGCCGCGTGGGCCACGCCGCGGTCGAGATTCTACAGCGGACTTCCGATCGGCGGCTCGCCGCCTTCGCGTTCCGGGCCCTGCTCGAGGACGAGTTGGTCCGCCCGGTGGCCAAAATTATCTCGGGGGTGGCGAGCAATGACTTCATGCGCGAGTGGCTCCGCCACGGCTGGTACCGCCATCACTGCATCGAGCGCAAGCACCTGGGCTGGATCCGCGATTTTCGATGGGTCCTGCACGATACGGGCCCCGTGCTGAAGCTTCCATCGGCCCTCCAGACGATCTTTGTGGAGGTGCTGACGGCGACCTCCACGCCGGTCAGCCGCAAGGCGCAGGTCTTCGGCGATCTGCTCCGGTCGCCCCATCACGCGGTCCAGAAATGCGCGGTCGAGGCCCTGACCCGGATGGAGTCGCCGGAGGTCACCGCCCTGCTCAAGCACGTGGCGTCGATGGACCGCCGGCTCAACTACTCGCCTGAGGCGATCGGAACGGCCCGCCAGCACATCCGCCGGCTGGACGCGTCCGCCGCGAAGAAGCCGGATCAGCCGGTCGTGATCGACAGCGAAGACGCCAACCGCCAGCAGTTCGAGGCGTTCTGGCTGGAGTTCGACCAGCTCGACGCCGCGACTTGCCAGGCGAACATGGACCAGCTCTACAACATCGACGCACAGATCGTCTCGCGGGTTCGCGACAAGATCCGCTCGCCGCACTCAGCCGACCGGGCCCGCGCCCTGTCGCTGGTCAAGAAGGCCAGGCTGTTCGTGGAGTTCGAGCGGGAGCTCTGCGCGCTGTGCCGCGACTCCGACCGTTACGTGCGGGCGTCGGCCGTCTCCTCCCTGGCCGAAGTGGCCTCCAGCGAGGCGGAGGCGGTCCTGCTCGATGCGATGGACGATCCGGACCCGCGGGTTCAGGCCAACGCACTGGAGGCCCTCGAAACCTTCAGTCCGCCGAACCTGGCCGACCTGGTGGTTCCGAAACTCGAAAGCGCCGACAACCGGGTCCGCGCCAACGCCATCAAGGCGATCCTGCGTCCGGAGCACGCCCTGGCCCTGCGGGTGCTGGCCGGCATGCTCGAGCATCCGGACCCCAGTTTCCGCCGAAGCGCCCTGTGGGTCGTTCAGCGGACGCTTCCCCTCTCGCTGGTCAAAAAGGTCAACAAGCTGGCCAGTGAAGACCCGGACCCCCAGGTCAAGAGCAAGGCCGCAGCGGCCATCGGCGATCTGGTCCAGTGCTGGAAAGAGAACAAGCAGCGCCCGGCCAAGCAGAAGGCTGCGCCGGAAACCCGGACCTTGGCGCTGCTGCTGCTGGGCGCCGAAACGATCGAGCCGCAGTATCCCAAGCTGTTTTCCGAACCGCTCGACACCACCGGCGTGGTCGTGCTGGTCATCTTCGCCGCGGCCCTGGTCGGCGCCGGCCTGATGGCCCTGTTCGGCTATATCCGACAGAAGCGCCTCGAAAAGCTCCCAGCGATCCTGGGCCGCCCCAGGCAGTTGCTCGAAGAGGTCCAAGGGATCATCGAACTGAGCGCCTCGGAGCGACGATTGCTCCAGCGGATGGCCTTTCAGATGCGGCTGCCGCAGCCGGTCAGCCTGCTGCTGTGCCCGGCCCTGCTCGTCCAGGCCGCTCACTTCTGGCAACAGTCGCACCGCACGGCGGCGGCCCGCCAGTGGGGCCTGAGCCGCTTCGACGCCCTGTCCCGCCGCGTCTACCGCTGCAGCCTCAACCAACTGGCCCGGACCGTGGAGGCGAGCTAGGCCGCATCCACGAACAGATGCGAGAGCATCTGCAGCAGCACGAAGACCACCGCCAGCAGCACGATCACGATCACCGTGGCGAGGTTGAAGTACTTCTCGATCAGCGGCTTGGCTTTGGCCCCCACGTAGTACATGATCGCCGCCTCCGCGAAAAACCGCATCGAGCGGAAGATCGCGGACGTGACCACGAAGCCCGCGAAGCTGATCGAGCAGATGCCGCCCAGCCAACTGAACATCATGTAGGGCACCGGCGTGAGGGCCGCGGTGGCCACCGCCCAGAACTCGTACTGTCCGTACAACCTCATTGCCTGGTCCGCCTTGGGTCCCATCGCGACCAGATCGAACATCGCAATCACCCGCTCGCCGCCGATGGCCAGGCCCAGCCCGAAGGCCACGCACCCGCCCAGCACGCTGAAGATCACCGTGATCAGGCCGTAAGTGAACGAACGCTTCGGTCTGCCCATGCACAAAGCCAGCAGCAGCACGTCGGCCGGCACGGGAAAGAAGATCGCCTCGCAGAACGCCAGAACCGCCATGGCCGGCGCGCCGTGCGGCGTGTCGGCCCAGTGGATCGCCCACTGGTACATCCGTCGGTGAACCTGCCAGCGGGCCACCGGCGCCGGCGGCGCAAACTCCGAGACGGTGGTCTCCCGGCTCAGGGACTCGGTCATGGTCTGCACACTCCTGAATACAGTTCGTCGAGAACGCCGCCGCTATTCGGCTCTTGGTCCGATCAGCACGTTCAGCGAACTTAACAGTATATCATCCTCACCGAACATCTGTCGATAGACTTTCAGGCAGAAGCGATCGGTCATGCCGCTGATGTAGTCGCCGATGATCCGCTCCAGCTCGCACTCGTCCCGCCGCCGATGGTAGCGACGCGGCAGCAGGTCGGGCTCGGACCGGTACTTCTCGAACAGCCGGATCACGATCCGCTGGCACGCTGCGTCCGTCTGGGCGATGCTCGGATGCCGGTAAATCTTATCCGCCACGAACCGCTCCAGTTCGGCCAGCGCCGCCGCCGTCGTCTCGCCGAGCCGCAGGACGGTCCCGTCCGGGCGCTCCTCCGCGTGCAAGTCCTCGATCACGATCCGCTGAATGTTCTCGACGACCAAGCGGCGGATCACGTAGATCGGCCGGTCGCGAAGCGCCGGCTCGACCCGCTCGACGGCCTGCCGCCACAGCCGCAGTTCCGGCAGTTGTCCGGCCTCGATCAACTCGGTACCGATCGCGTCCTCAAGATCGCCCGCGTCGTAGGCGATGCGGTCGGCCCAGTCCGCGGCCTGAGCCACCAGCGACCCTCCGGCCTGGGCTTCGGGCCGGTCGTAGGGCCCATTGTGCCCTTCGATGCCGGACAGCACCGCACGCGTCAGGTTCAGTCCGGCAAACCACGGATACGGCCGTTCCAGGGACCGGACCACCCGAAGCGACTGGGCGTTGTGCTCGAAACCGCCGAAGGCCCCCAGGGCCGTGCTCAAGCCGCGTTCGCCGGCATGGCCGAAGGGTCCGTGGCCCAGGTCGTGGGCCAGGCACACCAGCTCGGCCAGTTGCGGCTCAGCCCCGAAGCGACAGGCCAGCACCATGCCCATCTGGGCCACCTCCAGGCTGTGGGTCATCCGCGTCCGGAAGTGGTCGCCCTCGAACGGCAGGAAGACCTGCGTCTTGTACTGGAGTCGTCGAAATGCCATCGAATGCACGATCCGGTGCCGGTCCAACAGCAGCGGGTTGGCGTACAGGTCGGCC
Source organism: Phycisphaerae bacterium (assembly GCA_012729815.1). Taxonomy (NCBI): domain Bacteria; kingdom Pseudomonadati; phylum Planctomycetota; class Phycisphaerae; species Phycisphaerae bacterium. Next base: position 29,045 of record JAAYCJ010000061.1, read on the forward strand.
TGCGGGTCGGGGTGTTCGCGGCTGTGGTCGGCTTGCGGCGGTCGCGTCACGCTGGAAATCTCCTGATCGCTTGGTTGTCCCATTTTAGGCATCAAGCCCCCCACCGACACTCGCCGATAACTCCACTATTATAAGCTTTTTTCCAAACGAGCAAGTCCAGCAACGGAAATTCGGGCATGGCCCAGCCGGCAATCACCCTCGTCATACCTAACTTCAATCGTGCCAGCGAGTTGGAGCAGACCCTGGAGCGGATCACCGAGCTCAACGAGCTGGACAAGCAGATTCTGGTGATCGACAACGCCTCGACCGACGGGGCGCCCGAGATGGTCGAGAGGCGCTTTCCGCAGGTTGAACTGGTGCGGCTGGACCAGAATCTGGGCACAGCGGCCCGCAACGTCGGCCTGGAGCGGGCCCGGGCGTCGATCACCCTGATGCTCGACAACGACAGCTACCCGGAACCAGGGATACTTAAGAATATTCATCAGGCGTTCGAGCAGGAGCGGCACTTGGGCATCCTGGCGTGCCGGGTCAAGCTGCCCTCGGGACGGCACGAGTCCGGCGGACTGCCGGGCGTGTTCGTCGGCTGCGGGGCGGCGATGCGAACCGACCTGATCCGCCAACTCGGCGGCTATCCCGAGGACTACGGGTATTACGTCGAGGAGTACGACCTCTCGTGCCGGGTCTGGCAGAGCGGCTACCGGGTCCGCTGGAGCGAGCAGGCCCTGGTCCATCACGCCAAGAGCCCGTCGCAACGGAACATGGACCGCATTCTGTACTTTCTGACCCGCAACAACCTGCAACTGTGGCACCGTTTCTCGCCACCGGCCCGGCGGGCGGCCATGCTGCGGCAGACCGCGGCCCGCTACGCTGCGATCGCCCGGATCGAGCGGGCGGTCGGGGGCTTCCTGCGCGGGTTGACCGGCGGATGGTACCGGATCGCCCGGCAGTACCGCAGGCGAACCGAACTGACGCCCGAGCAATTCGACGCCCTCTTCGGCGGGCGGGCCATCCGCGCGCACGTCGAGGCGATGCAGCGGGACGGCCTCCGCACCGCCGCCATCTTCGGGTGGGGCAAGGGGTTGGAGCAGATCATCGAGTACCTGCGCGAAGGCGGGATCGCCGTCACCCGAATCATTGGCGATCGTCCCCTGCCGATCCGCCGATGGATGTCGCTGCCGGTGGATCGCAGCGACGGCAATACGCTATCCGAGGATGCGCTGGTGGTCGGTTCGCTCTCGCCGGGCGTGGCGATGGACTATCACGAGCAGGCCCAAACAAAATTCCCCAACGCCCGGGTGGTCCGGCTGGCGGATTTCTCGTAGACGCGGCAGAGGCCGCTAGAACCGCGCCGAAGCCGCCCCGCGCGGGCTGCGGAAGCGCCCCTTGGCCTTGAGCTGATCCCGAATCCGGGCGGCGTTTTCATAGTCTTCAGCGGCGATCGCCACTTCGAGCTGCTCGCTGAGGGTCTGCTTGACGCCGTACTGCCGGCGGATCTGCCGCTCGAGCATTCTGAGTTCCGCGATCGACGGATCGTGCCGCAGCCACTTGGTCAGTCCGTGGTCCTCATAGACCTTGGCGATCTGGCCCATGCCGGACTTGATCTGCTCGACCGCCTCGTCGAAATCCTTGTCGAGCACCCGCCGCTGCGTCAGGGCGATGGTCCGGTGCCAGAGGACGAATGGACGGTACCGCTCGTGGTTCTCCACGTGATCCTCGTCGTCGCAGTGATCGCGGATGAAGTCCATGGCCTCGAGCGTGTAGTCGGCGTCGCGGACCGCCCGCTCGTAGTAAGAGGCGGCCGTCGAACTCTCGCCGCCGTCCTGAGCCCGCCGCGCCACCGCCAGCATTCCGACCCGACGGTGGTAGAACTGGGTCATCTCGCGGTCCAGTTCGGCCCAGGCCTTGCGCGGCACGCCTCGCGAGGGATCCTCAGCCTTCACCTCGGCGACCCGGCGCGTGACGTACTCCAGGTAGGTCTGGCAGTTATGGGGCTTGGTCGCGTCCGGCCGGCCGTCGATGACCATCTGGAGCAGTCCGCAGTCCAGACGGAGCTGAAGCTGCGGCTGACCGTCCGTCCCGACGACGACGCGGGCGTCCACCCCTTCGTCGGATGACGGCCACGACCGTAGGATCGAGCCAATGTCTTTGGACACCTGGGACCCTCGTTTCATCAGTCTGTAGAGCCTTCGAAAAAGGTTCACGGTACTGCGTTTTACTGAATTATACCGCGACTCGCGTGGAAAAAGAGCCAAAGCCAGCCACCGAATGCATTTATGCTCAATAAGGTCAGAGGGTTCCAATGTGCATTTTCGCGATCCGCTCGCTATACTTGATTATCCCGAGTATGGACGAGCAGATCAATAACAATCTCGACCTCCTGGAGATCGAAGAGGCCCAGGAACTGGACCAGGACGGCGGCCCCATCCACGCCCGAATCGAGGTGCGCAAACGCCGCTCGCGAAGCCGGATCGACAAGTACCTTCAGGGGCGGTTTCCGCGATTTTCTCGGACCGCGATCCAGAAACTTATCAAGGAGGGGGCGATCACCGTCAACGGCAGGGCGATCAAGCCCAGCTACGAGATCATGCCCGCGGACCGGATCGAACTGATCCTGCCGCCTCCGGAAACCCGCCAGATATTACCCGAGGACATTCCCCTGAGGATTCTCTACGAGGACGAGTATCTCCTGGCGGTCGACAAACCGCCGAACATGGTCGTGCATCCGGCCCGCGGGTATCAGAGCGGCACGCTGGTCAACGCCCTGGTCCACTACTGTGACAACCTCTCAGCCAGCGATGATCCGGTCCGTCCGGGCATCGTCCACCGGCTCGACAAGGATACCACCGGGGTGATCCTGGTGGCCAAGAACGATGAGGCGCACTGGCGGCTGTCCCTGCAGTTCGAGCGGCGGCGGATTCACAAGGAATACCGCGCGGTGGTCGAGGGCGAGTTGGAGTTGGACTCCGACCGCATCGACGCCCCCATCGGCATCCATCCGCAAATCCGCGAACGGTACTCGGTCCGCAAGGGCATCGGGCGGCCGGCCGCGACCGTCTACCAGGCCGTCGAACGGCTGGCCGGCTACACGCACGTTCGCCTTCTGCCGGAGACCGGGCGAACGCATCAGCTTCGCGTTCACATGTCGTGGATCCGCCATCCCATCGTGGCCGACTCGATGTACGGCGGCAAGAGCCCCACGGTCGGTGAACTGCTCGGCACGGACGATCCGACCCCGGCCATCGGCCGTTTCGCCCTGCACGCCCACCGGATCGAGTTCCGCCACCCGATCAGCGGGCAGACCCTCGCCATCGAAGCCCCCCTGCCGCAGGACTTTCAGAACCTCCTCGATGTGCTGCGGACCAGGGCCGGCATGTCCCGAAGCCGCAGCGGCTGAGCCGTCATCGCCATTCAAAAGGAAAGGCAAGGGACGCGGTTGGCTGATCCCTTGCCTTTAGGTTTCCTGTCGGACTATATTCGGCCTCAACCGTTGAGGCCGGCAAACTGCCTCAGCCCCACCCCGCCGCAACAGGCGTCCCCTTCGTCGACGGCGAGGGCGGGCCAATCAAACGGTTACGAATGGTACCAGAGGTACCAGAAGAAGACCTCCCAGCCGAGCTGGAGCGAGTTCTCCTTGCAGTACGGATCGATCCAGTCGGTCTGGCAGATGCAGAGGTACTTGCAGTACCAAGTCTTGTTGTGGTGGTCCTTGAACCGGTTGGTCCAGTAGATCTGATCGCTGTAGAAGGCGGCGCAGTACCCGTCGTAGTTCGTCCAATCAACGGCGTACGGGGCCGGCCAGGCGGGAATCCCATAGGCTTCGCCCTGGGCCTCAAAGTAGAGCTCGGCGCAGCCGCTGCTGCACCAGACGTCGCAGGCCGGGCAGTGGCAGGTCGGCACCGACACGTCGCCCAGGTTGTGCATCATCCCGCCACAGTAGTCCTCGTTGATCGTCCAAGCCATCCAACTGGCGTTCAGTTGCGACTGGGTGCGGACGTTGTTCCACTGCCCGCTGTGCATCCAGTCGGGCATCCAGATATCGCCGGTCGAGGCGGAACTGCTGATATTCGACTTGCTGAAGCCCCACAGGCCCAGCGCGTAGTCGATATCGCCGTCCTGCATCATCCGGTCGGCGATCCCGCCGTGGGCGATCGGGCCCCAGGCGTAGGCCGGAGCGACACAAAGCAAAGCAACCCCCAATGCGCAGACAAGAATCGTTCTCATGAGCGAAACCTCCTTGGAAAAAGTGAGACAGGATTGAGTGGACAGGACTTCGGACGTTGAGCTTTTTGCATGGACGGGATTGAAATGGCTCAGCATCCGGCACCTCAAGACGAAGTCCGACACGAACCCTTTTCCCCGCTGAGCGCCGTCCTACGGACGAGACGCCCCCTTCCCCGAGGCATGACCCTACTACTGGAGTTTGATACCGCAGGGAGTCTGGATTGTCAAGCCAAAACCGAGAAACGGTCTATACAATCATCCGTTTCCGTGTTTCCTCGTGAGCAACCGGTTGACCGGATGGGTCTACGGCTGCGGTTTTCCTGCCAGGTCAACCCCGTTTACCTGGAGTCGTTTTTGACAACTGCCGTACCACGTCGTGTCGAGGGCCTTGCCGGGAGCGAGTTGGAGGTGGAACTCCCGCGTGTAGGTTATGTTCCGCTGGCCGGGCCCGCCGACGGACGAAGAAACCGCTTGCCAGTGGGTTGGGTACCACGGACCGTTTTCGAGTTTGGCGTAGTCGAGATACTCCACGTGCTTTTCAATCACGTGTCGAGCGTCGCCACCGAACCGCTCGCTGCGGATGTGCGCCTCGACGGGGACATCGTCGCGGCTTGGATCGATCCAGAAGACCTTTTCCTCACGTTTTGAGCCCGCGGGCGATTCGTCTTGCGAGAAATCCCCAAACCGCAGCCGCAGGCCGAGGATGCCTGGGCGTTTCTCATCCGTGGTCAGATCCACCTGGGGTCCGAAGCCGTAGAGAAACAGTTTGTCTCGCCCCTGCCAGATGTGAGACTCGATGAGGTAATCCAGCTTGGGCGGGTTCTCTTCGAAGGGTTGCTCCTGTTCGACCAGCACGGTCTTGACGTCGGGCGTCTGCGCGAACCTTGCGTTCCAGGCCGTCTTGCCGTCTCCGGAATAACACAGCAGCGGCACGGTCGTCTTGGCCAGTTCGAGCACGTGGTCCATGGTCGGCTTGGGCCAGCCCTGGATGCCGAGCATCGGCGAATCCGGGTAGTCGTCCTCGCGGAATGCGTAGATGGCGTAGATTCCGGCGTCCCGGTCTTCGGAATGGAGGTGCAGGAACATCTTGCGGCTGCCCCACTGCTCGCGATGGTCGGTCTCGGCCAGCAGCGCGGTGTAGGTCGCCCCAAAGCCGCTGTGGAAGCGCCGGTCCAGCCGATCCAGGACCTTGGCGGCCTCGGGCGCCGGGCGGCTATCGACCACCTTGGAAGCCTTGGGTGCACCCAGATCGTATATGTCGTCCACCTTCGCGCCATAGGTGAAGACCGTTTCCCGAGGATCCGGCAACTCCCGCTGCATCTTGTGAACCAGCCCGGTCTCCGGGTCGGACCAGAACGAGTCGCGGGCCACGCCTTCGGTCAACCCCGCGCACGCCGAACCGCCCACGTAGGATATGTCGGTCCGGCGGAGTTTGCCGTCCTGGGAGTGCTCGAGGCTCATGATTTCGCTGCCACCGGCTTTGAGGCCGGCAATAAAGTCGTCCAACAGCACGAACTGCCCCATCGCGCTCTGACGGATTTTCTCAGCGGTGAAGTCCGAGATGC
>JAAYCJ010000062.1 GCA_012729815.1 Phycisphaerae bacterium
CACGAACCTACTCCCGGATTCCGCAGCAAGCGGTCTGAGTCGTCCGGGCAGCACACTCGAGAATACCACGAGACCAGACGAGTATCAATGACAAACCGCTGGAGATCTGGAGGATCCGGAATCAGCGGAGCGTCCGGTAACCGACCGAGTTTATCCCGGACGCGGCCTCGGCCGATAATGCCGATGTGACGGGGGAAAAGGAAACAGGATATGTCGGCCTGGTTGGACAAGGTGCTGACGCGTCAGCGGATGCTGATGTACCCCGCGGCGCTGCTGGTGGCGACGCTGGCGGCCTACCTGCTGGTCGCGGCCAGGTCCGATAACCTGATCGAGCCGAGCGGCAAGATCATCGGCCACGATTTTCTGGCCTTTTACATGGCCGGCGAGATGGCCGCCGACGGGCAGGTCGAGCCGCTCTATCAGCCGGCGGCCCAGACGGCTTGGCAGCAGGCGTTCATGGCCCCGATCAACCCGAAGTGGCAAGGCACGTGCCTTTATCTGAATCCGCCCCACTACGCCTGGCTGATGTCGTGGATTTCGTGGCTGGGATACGGCGGGGCGCTGGCGGTCTGGTGGGTGTTTTCGCTGGCGTGTTTTGCCGCGACGGCGGCGATCTGGCGTCGCTGGCTTGACCGCGAGGACTGGGTTCTGGCGGTCATTTTGGCGGTGTCGATGCCGGCGTGGTTTCAAGCCCTGGCGGGCGGGCAGAACACGTTTGTCACGCTGATGGTGCTCAGCGGGTTCTGCGCGTGTCTGCTGAACCGCTGGGACTTGCGAGCCGGTCTGGTGCTGTCATTGCTGGCGTTCAAGTTTCAGTTCCTGCTGATTCCCGCAGCAGTGCTGCTGGTCAAGGGCCGCTGGCGGGCGATCGGCGGATTGGCCCTGGGAGGCGGTTTGACGCTGATTTTGACGGTCGTTATGCTGGGACCGGAATCCATCAGCCAGTACGTGCGCTTCGGTTCGAGCCTGGGCGAGTTGATGCGGACCGAAGGCTTTGATGTGTACAAGCAGCATTCGTGGCACGGTTTCTTCGCCCTTGCGGGGTCCGGCTGGTTGCCGGCATCGGCGGTGCGCGTGTTGACGGGAGCGGCGGCGTTGGGCTGTTTGTGGCTGCTCTGGCGGATATGGAAGGGGCCGCGGTCGCGAGAGCCGGGCATACCGGAACTGCAGCTTGCCGGCTTGATGCTGGTGACGCTGATGGCCAGCCCGCACCTGTTCCACTACGACATGCTGCTGTCGGCGCTGCCGGCGGTGCTGTGGCTTCGTGCGTTTCGCGAGCGGCCGGAGCTGTCGAGGCAGATGGCCGGCGTGCGGATCGTTCTGGTTGCGGGTTTTGCGTGGCTGGCGGTCGGAGGGTTGATCTCGGGCGCTGCGCACGTCCAGGCCTCGCCGGTGCTCATGGCGGTCTGGACGTACCTGACGGCGGCGGCGGTCGGCCGGGCGGGTTTGCCCACGGCGGCTCACGATAGTACACTAACCGAGCGGGACCCGTTCAGAGGGGTTGCCCGTTCCTGACAAGCCGCGGGATTTTTTCGACCCGGTTGGATTTTACCTGTTTTGTATTGCAAGTTAAAGTAGGCAAGGCCGATTGAGAGAGCCTTGGCGACGGCCGATAACGCGGAACGCGACCGACAGCACTGAAAACGCGGAAAATCGGCCCGAAGCAATCTTGCCAAGTCAAGTACCCACCTTCTCGTACCGATGACCACAGTGTCAGGTGAGAAACCGGTTGAGACCGGCTGCGGTTACGAGAGAAACGCCCATGGGTTCAGGAAACGCCGTTTGCCGCATACTTGTCACTGGATCGATGGGGGTTCCCGGAAACGCGAGCAGGTGCAACCGGAGCGCATGCCGACAGGGACGTCGGGGCTCATGAATTTTGGCGGAGTGACCTCCGCCGCCGACGGGGCCAGTCACGATGAACGGGCCCGGTCGGCCAGGAGTGGGAAGAACTTTTGTCTCAGTTGAGGTCCTTTTTCTAAGGAGAGGTTCGAATGAAGGCACTGAAAGAGCGCGTGAAGAGTTTCATTGTGAGCGAAGATGGTCCGACCGCGACCGAGTACGCTGTGATGCTGGCCCTGATCATCATCGTCGCCCTGGCCGCGATCACGCTGCTGGGCTCGAAGGTCAACTCGATCTTCACGAACGTCGAGGGTCAGCTGCCCACGGGCTCGTAGTCGCCGACGTGACACGAACGATGGTAGCTGCGTAGGTGGTAGAGCCGATGGCCCCGCGGGCAGGTTCGACAAGACCTGACGCGGGGCCTCACTTTTGTGGGGCCGATAAGCGGATCGATTGAGGAGGCGTACGATGGGAGTTGAAAGCTACTGGCAGGTGACGGCCGTGATGCTTACGCCGCTGGTGCTGTGGGCGTCCTGGATCGATTACAAGGAACGACGGGTTCCGAACTGGCTCAATGCGCTGATCGCGGTGATCGGGTTCGGCGTGCAGGCGTACTGGTTCGGGCTGGCGGGCCTTCAGGCGGGTTTGCTGGGCGGACTGGCGGGCCTGGCCCTGCTGATCGTGCCGTGGATCGCCTACATGATGGGCGCGGGCGACGTGAAACTTCTGGCCGCCGCCGGCGTCTGGATGGGCGCGTCGATGATTTTCTGGGCGTTCGTGATCGGGGCGATTATCGGAGCGGCGGCGTCGCTGGCGATGATCGCGGCGGCCCGGCGCTGGTGCGTGGCGGGCGAGAACTTCCAGATGGCGGCGATCAAGCTGAGCAGCCCGAAGCTGTTCTTCAGCGACCTGGGATCGGTCAAGTCGATGGGGACCCGGGCGCAGTTGATCCCCTACGGCGTGCCGCTGACGGCGGGCATGCTGGTGGTGATGGGCCTGAAAGTCTGTGGTATCTGGTGAGGACCAAATCATGATAATGATAAGGAACGGACCGAGAGCCGCACACAAACGACGTCGGGGGGCCGCGGTGGTCGAAATGGCCGTGGTCCTTCCCGTGCTTCTGACCATTTTGTTCGGCATCATCGAGTTCGGCTGGACATTCATGGTCTATCAGAACATCACCAACGCGGCCCGCGAGGGCTGTCGGGTGGCGGTGCTGGAGGGTTCGACGGACGGCGACATCACCGGCCGGGTCGGCAACTACATGCAGATGGTGGGCATCAGCAACTACCAGTTGACGGTGACCCATGCGACGCAGGCGGACCCGACGGAGACGGTGGTGGTCCAGGTGCCCTATTCGGAGGTCTCGCTGCTGGGCGGGTACTTCGGTCCGACGAATTTCAACATCGCGGGCAGGGCGTCGATGCGTAAAGAGGGCGCTGAATAGCCCTTCCGATTCTGTCGATAGATGGACTGATGCAAATCGCGGAGTGGTCGTCGGGACCGCTCCCGACGAAGTCTGAGTATGAAAGGGTGAGCCATGCGCAAGCAAGCACTGATACCGATGGTTATCGGGCTGTTGGTCGGTTTGGGAGCGCTGAAGCTGGGCTACGACTATCTGGCCAAGGCCAAGGGCGGCCGCCCGGCCACCGGGCCGGTCACCAAGATCGTGGTGGCTTCGCGCCCGATTCCGGTCGGCACGAAACTCACGGAAACCGACCTGGTCCTGGTGGACATGCCGGACGGCCTGGTGCCCGACCAGGCGGTCAAGGACGTCAAGGAACTGGTCGGCCAGACGATCCGGGTGTCGCTGGCGGCGAAGCTTCCGGTTCTCCAGCCGATGGTCGGACCCGGGAGCGGAATTCGCGGTGTGATTCCCGAAGGCTATCGCGCGGTCACGGTGAAGGTCGATGAGTTCACCGGCGTGGCCGGCCTGATCAACCCGGGCGACCGGGTGGACGTGGTCGGGACCTTCTCGATCCGGACCTCCACCGGTAATGAGACGATTTCCAAGACCGTCCTTCAGAACGTCGAGGTGCGGGCGGTCGGCCAGAACATCACCACCGACAACATGGACGACGCGAGCAAGATGAAGCTCGATCGGTCCGTGACGCTGCTGGTCAAGCCGGACCAGGTGGAAAAGCTCCAACTGGCCGCCAGCAACGGCAAGATCCGCCTGGCCCTGCGGGCTCCGCTGGACGACCAGTCAAACGAGACCAAGGGAATCACCCTGGCCCGCCTGCTCTCCGGTTCGCCCGACACCGCCGGCCAGACGCTTCAGCCGAACCTGTTGAACAGCTTCCTCTCGGCGATGAACAAGCGCACCGGTTCGGCCGTCGACCAGGAGCAGACACTCGCCCAGGCCGGGGCCCGGATCGAGCCCTACCAGGTCGAGTTGATCGTCGGTTCGAAGGTGGACCAGATCTTCTTCGCCTCGCGCAGCTCGGACCAGCGGGTGAACCCGTCGGCGATCGAGGATGAGCCGGTCCGGACGGGCAAGGCGGCTCCGAGCGCCGCACCCGTCGGCAACGGCTTTGCCCCCGCCGCCGCGGTCGGCGCTCCGGAGACGGAGGAGATGGTGATCGACACCGAATAGCTCGTCCGGCGCATCCGCGACGCGTTCTGCTCCAGAGACGCAGACGCTGACAATTCCATATTCGTAATCAACGGCCATATTGCTTGGAGACCCAATCGATGAACGCAATCACTTACGCAGGAAGCAGACGCAGTCTGATGAGCCGCGGGGCACTGGCGGCGGTGGCGGCGACGGCGGCGCTGGTGGTGGGCACGACCGGATGGTCGCAGACCACGACCCAAACCGCCCGCACGATCAAATTGCCGCCGCAGACGACGACGCAGATCACGCTGACTCTCAACGAGAGCGTGGGACTGGAGTTCCCGACCCCGATCAAGCGAGCGGCCATCGCCAACGACCAGATCGCGTCGGTATCGGTGGTCTCCCCCAAGCTGGTCCTGGTGACCGGCCAGAGCCTCGGGTTCACCCAGTTGGTGTTGTGGGACGAAACGGACGAGCAACACGTCTACGACATTCGGGTGAACATCGACGTCAAGCGGCTGGCCCAGACGCTGGCCGACGCCGCCCCTCGGGCGGACATCGAGGTTTCATCGATCCTCGACACGGTGATCCTCAAGGGGACGGTCCCCGACGCCCCCACCGGCAAGCGCCTGGTCGAACTGGCCAAGGCCTTCTCGAGCAACATCAACAATCAGCTCACAGTGGCCGGCGTCCAGCAGGTAATGCTGCGGGCGACGGTGGCTGAGATCTCGCGCGAAGCGATCCGGGAGCTGGGCTTCAACGCCACGTTCTTCGGGGCCGACGCTTTCGCCGGGAGCAACCTGAACCTGATCAACCCGACCAGCATCGGGCTTCAGGAACAGACGCTCGTGCCAATCGGCCCACCAAACCGCTTCCAGATCATGGGCGGCGAATTGGCGGTCAACCCGACCACCACGCTGTACTTCGGTCTGCCGCGGACGCAGCTTGAGGGCTTCATCCGCGCGGTCGAGGAGAACAATCTGCTGCGGGTTCTGGCCGAGCCGAACCTGGTGGCGATTTCCGGCCACGAGGCCGAGTTCCTGGCCGGCGGGGAATACCCGGTGCCGGTGCCGACGGAAGACGGACTTGCGATCATGTTCCGCGAGTACGGCGTGATGCTGAGGTTCACCCCGGTCGTGCAGGACGGGCAGATCATCCGCGTGGCCGTGGTCAGCGAGGTTTCGGAACCGGACTTCACCAACGCGGTGCAGATCGCCGGCCTGACCATTCCCGGCCTGACCAAGCGCCGGACCCAGACCATGGTCGAGGTCGGCTCCGGCCAGACCTTCGCCATCGCGGGTCTGCTCAGCGAGAGCGTCCGCGGGATCGCCACCCGGGTTCCTGGCGTCGGCTCGCTGCCGGTGATCGGCGCCCTGTTCCGCTCGGTCAACTATCAGCGGGCGGAGTCGGAGCTGGTGGTCATGATCACGCCCGAACTGGTCTCGCCCCTGAACAAGGGCCAGGTCGACTACGTCGCCGGCATGGAGGCTGCGCCGCCGAACGACTGGCAGTTGTACGGCCTCGGTTTGATCGAGGACGACTCCTACACCCCGACCACGACGCGTCCGGCCCAGGCGCCCAACGTGCCGCCGGCCCCGCTGTGCGGCCCGTGGGGACCGCAGATATCCACGTCGAACGCCGAGCCGCAGTGAGCCGCAACGGCGTATTCACAAGACAATCACAGACGACACGACCGGGGCCATCCTCGGTCGTGTCTTGTTTTGACGGCACCGTCAGGACGTCAAAGGAGGACGAAATGACTGGAAGGCAAAGCACGGAACGACAGGCAACGCAGGCCGCGCCGAAGCGGCGGGCCGCCGCCGTACTCTGGACGGCGATCACGGGCACCCTGATGATCAGCGTCGGGGCACTGGTCGTGGACCTGGGCTACCTGCGGGTGGTCAAGGGCCAACTCCAGAACGCCGCCGACGCCAGCGCCCTGGCCGGCGTCTCAGCCCTGCTCAACCCTTTGGCCGTGGTCGGCGCCGGCACGCCGGAGAACCTGGCCGATGACGGCCGCGCCCGCGCGGTCGCATACGCCGCCAGGAACAAGGCCGACGGACAGCCGGTCCATCTGGACCTCGAGGACATTCGGGTCGGACGGTTTGACAACCCGTCCAACCTGGACGAGCCGCTGACCGTGGGCCTGCCGCCCTACAATGCGCTGCGGGTGGTGACCCGGAAGGACGAATCGAGCCCTACCGGTCCGGTCCGGCTGTTTCTGGCCGGCATCATGGGCAAGTACACCTCCAACATGACGGCGACGGCCACCGCGTACCTGGATTCGGGGATGGTGGCCTACAAGCCGGCCAAGGACAACCGTCCGGGCCCGGCCATCCCCATCACCGTGCACGAGTACAAGTGGCTCAACGACATCTACAACGCCTTGGGCCAGGATCTCTACGGCTACGATCCGGAGACCGGTCAGGTGACGCTGGGACCCGACGGCATCCCCGAGCTCTCCATCTTCCCCGAGAAGGCCAAGGACGCCGAGAGTCCGGACGGGGCCGGCAACTTCGGACTGCTCAATTTTTCGAACGGCAACATGGGCACCACCACCATCGCCGGCCAGATCAGGACCGGCCTGAACGCCGAAGAATTCACCGCCGCCTTCGGTCAACCGGAGGCCCGATTCATCAGCGAGGACGGCAGCCCCGTCAGTCACGTGCTGGACGGAACGCCGGGCGTGAAGAACTCGCTGATCACACTCGAGGATGACGTGCGTTCGCGGATCGGCACCGTAGTCGGCTTCTTCATCCACGACAGCGTCACCTATTCGGGAGCCAACATCGACTACAACGTGGTCAACATGCAGTTCGGCCGGGTAATGACCGTGGAAAACAAAGGCTCGGTCAATGGCGACAAGGCGATCATCATCCAGCCGACGCCGTACCTGGGCACCGAGATCATCACCGACCCGGGAGCCCCGCCGCACCTGACCGGAGGCCGGCCACGGATCGTCCGGTAAAGATCGAGTGATCACGGAATCCGCCATCCCAAGGGCCGCGTCCTGCGGCCCTTTTCTTTTGGAGTCGTCCTCTGTTTATCGGGCCTGACGGAGGGCCCCACCCAACGGCCCGCGGCGGGAACGTATTGTATATTTATAACGGAATGAAAGCCGCTGGGCGTGTTGCCCAGTCTTTATATCTCGTTGAGGGGGTCGTGATGAACAAGGTCTGTAAGGGTGAGGTGCGGAAAAGGTATCATCGGCGAGCCGGCGCGATCGTCTGGACGGCACTGTCGCTGCCGTTCATCTGCGGAATGGCCGCGTTGGCCATCGACATCGGCTACGTCCACACCGTTCGAAACGAGTTGCAGACAGCCGCCGATTCCGCTGCGCTGGCGGGCGCCTCCGCTCTGGCCAGTGCCGAGGCGGTGTTCGGCAACAATTCCGTTGAACCCGAGTACGCGGCCATCGCCCGCGCCTGGCAATTCGCCGCCAAGAACAAGATCGGCGGCAAAGCGGCGGGCCTGGGCTTCGGAGACGTCGAGGTCGGCCGGGTCAACACCCCGAACGGACTGAACACGCAGTTCCTCAACGGCGTCCAGCCATATAACGCGGTGCGAGTCATCGTACGAAAGGAAAACAACTCGCCCAACGGCCCGATCAATCTGTTCTTCGGCCCCTTCCTGGGCAAAAGCCAGTCCGAGTCATTCGCCGAGTCCGTCGCGTTCTTCGACCAGCGGGTCGCCCGGTTCAAGCCGAAATCAGGCTCCGGACCGATGATGCCGGTGAGCGTCCGGCTGGAGAAGTGGACGGACGAAATTACCAACGGCAACGGTGACGACAACTACGGCTTTGATCCGGAGACCGGAGAAGTCACCTACGGCCCGGACGGGATCCCGGAAATATCCATCTATCCCGAAAAGCAGAAGAACAATAACAAGGGCGGCGGCAACAACAACTCCGATGGGGCGGGCAACTTCGGCCTGCTCAACTTCAACAACGGGAACAACGGCGTGCCGACCCTGGCCCGGCAGGTCCGCGACGGCCTGACCGCCGATGAGATCGCCAGCGTGTTCGGCGAGGATGGGATCAGCTACCACGACGACCAGGGAAACCCCACGGATCAGATTATCGACGGCAACCCGGGCCTGAAGGCGTCGCTCGACGATGACTTCAGCTCGAGAATTGGCGACGTGGTCGGGTTCTTCATCCACACCGAGTGCGACGGCTCCGGGTCCAACGCCCTGTTCACCACCGTTGGTATGCAGTTTGGCCGAATGCTGATGGTCAACCTCCACGGATCCATGAGTTCCAAGGCGGTGGTGATCCAGCCGGCGGTCTATGTCGGCAGCGAGATCATCACCGATCCAGCGGCTCCGGTTCACGCGACGAGCGGGCGGATTAAGCTGGTCCGGTAACAACTTGGGCCATGTCTCGGCGAGAGCCGAGACATCGCCTGTTTTGCGGGGGAACGGAGAAACGCTCTAAGAGAAAGGACGCGCCATGATCGAACAAGGCAGCAAGTGCAAGAGCGGGCGCCGGCAGGCATCGCGTCGTTCGGCGGCGGCGCTCTGGACGGTGGTCACGTTCTCGGTGATGGCCGGTTTCGCCGCCATGGCCATCGACCTGGGACATCTGTTCCTGGTCAAGGACCAGATGCAGACGGCGGCCGACGCGGCGGCCCTGGCGGGAATCTCAGGCCTTACCACGCCGGTTCCGATCACCGATCCGGGCGGACACGAGCTCCTGGCCTACGAGGCGCGGGCCCGGGCGGCCAGATATGCGGGCAAGAACTTCGCCGAAAATCTGCCCCTGAAGCTGAGCTACTCGGACATCGCCGTCGGGTTCATCTCCGATCCCGACAATCTCGACCAGGATCTCGTGCCGGGCCTGACCCCCTACAATGCGGTCAAGGTCACGGTGGCCAAGGGGCGGCAGGCCGCCAATACCCCGGTCTCCCTGTTCTTCGCCGCGATCTGGGGCAAGAACACCGCCGACATGTCGGTCACCGCCACCGCCTATCTCGACATGCGGATGAAGGGCTATCGCCCCGTACAGAACAAGAGAGGCCCGACCATACCCGTGAGCGTGTACAAGGACCGTTTTGAGCACGACGTGGTGTTCGCTCTCGGCGGCGACAACTTCGGCTATGACCCTCAGACCGGCCAGATCACGCAGGGCGCCGACGGCATTCCCGAACTGGTGATCTTTCCGGAACGGCAGAACGACTACACCGACGGTAACGCCGGCGCAGGAACGTTCGGCATCCTGAATATCAACGTGGGCAACAACGGAGCGTCGACGGTGGCCGACCAGATCCGCAATGGCGTGACGGGCGAGGACCTCACGTCCGAGTTCGGCACCGACACCATTGTCTTCTACACCGAGGCGGGCTTCGAGGACGAACACGCGGTCGAGGGCGTGCCGATCGTCTCGGTCGGGTACGACATCGAGGGCAACCCCGGTCTGATGGCCAGCCTCAAGGACGACTTTGAGTATCGCCTGGGCGACGTGATCGGATTCTTCGTCCACGACGCCATTGACGAAACCGGCTCCAACACGCTGTTCAACATTACGGACATGCAATTCGGACGGCTGGTTCACGTCAACCTCACCGGCGCCCCGCAGAACAAGGTGATCGTGGTCCAGCCGACCGTGTACGTCGGCGAGGAGATCGTCACCGGCGACGAGATTCCGCTGCACTACACCGGCGGGCGCATCCGACTGATCCGCTGACACCCGACATTGCGCCTCCCCATCCTTTGCCCTGGAATGGGCACGGCCGGTCCGAGAGCCTTGGGCCGGCCGTGCCCTTTTTACCCAAGACCGTTGCCGTACCCGGCGTTCAGGGGCGAGACGCTGGACGCGCCGGCGGGTCCGATAAATCGAACCAGAGGACAGGGCACGGCCGGGAATGAGAGACTCGCCAATTGACGCCGTTGCCTTTTTTCGCCAGCTTGCCCATTTCGCCGGAAAGATATCGTACATTTATCTGAGGCGTTTCCGGGCCTGCGTGGTGGAGTTGAGCCGGTCAGCAGCGTCCACCCGCCGGAACGTCAGAAAGATGGACCGATAAGTCAGGGCGGGTGCGCCAGAGCGAAGATGGGAACGACTGCCAAAGCCCCCCCTTTTTGGTGACGATAACACCAATGAACCGTTGTCGGGTATTGTTCCGCCGGCGAGGTCCAGCCGTACCAGGCAGCCGGACCGACCCGTCGTAACGTATGCGACGCAGGCACGGCTGAACGACGGCAGTCTGCCAAGAATCGACACCCCGTGGCAGGAACACGACAGGAACAGGACCGTGTCTGAGGCATTGGATTTGGCTCTGGCGGACTTATCACCGGGCATGAATGGACCGATATCAGCAATGGCTGATGCCCGGTTGGAACAGGCCACAACGTCCTGTCCGATAAGTCTGCCAAACTGGAGTTCTGCATGGCTCGAGGCATTCGAGTAATAGTCCTGAATTGCGACGATAGCTATGCCGCTCCGCTGCGCGCCAAGCTGCTGAAGAACGACGGGGTCAAAATCGTCGCGGAAGTAGACGAACCCGCGCTGTTTCCCTCGGCCCTGGAGCAGTTTCCCTCCGAGCTGGCCGTCATCAACCTCGATTCGGACCCCGAAGGCCTGACCACCCTCATTTCCGAACTGCTGAACAAGAATCCGGACCTCTGCACGTTCGGGATCAGCGCGTCGAACGATTCGAACCTGATCCTGCGGGCGATGCGCTCCGGCTTCCGCGAGTTTCTCCTCTGGCCGATCGACGACAAACAGCTTCACGAGGCGATCGAGCGGCTGGCCAAGGCGAGCACCAGCCAGGGCCCCAGCGGACGGCTGGTCTGCGTTCTCGGACCCACCGGCGGATGCGGGGCCACCACGGTCGCCACCAACCTCGGCTGCGAGCTGGCCCAGTTGGGCCGCAAGCGGGCGGTGGTGGTGGACCTGGATTTCGCCTTCGGCCACGTCGCCACGCTGCTGGACACTTCGCCCCAGTTCACCATCGCCGACCTGTGCCAGACCCTGGACTCGGTGGACCACTCGATGGTCGAGAAGGCCCTGATCCGCCACGAGAGCGGCGTGATGGTCCTGGCCCGCCCGCAGCACGTCGGGCAGGCCGAGCAGATCTCCGCCGCCAACACCGTCGGCGTCCTGAACGCCCTGTGCGAAATGTTCGAATACGTGGTCTGCGACGGGCCCTCCCGCCACGACACCACCAGCCCGGCGATCCTCGACCTGGCCGACTTCACCATCATGCTGGTCAACCTGGTCGTCCCGTCGGTCCGCAACGTCAACCGCATCCTGGGCGAACTGCAGCGTCAGGGATACAACCTCGACCGCCTGCAGGTGGTGGTCAACCGCCACAGCAGCGACGCCAACCTGCTCGATATCGACGACATGGAGCAGTGCCTCTCCCGCAAGGTCGATTTCGTGCTGCCCGACGACGCCAGGACGGTCGCCAATTCGATCAACATGGGCCAGCCTCTGCTGACCGCCGCTCCCAAGAGCAAGATCCGCGAGGCCATCCGCCAGCTTGCCGAGCGAA
Organism: Phycisphaerae bacterium; assembly: GCA_012729815.1. Taxonomy (NCBI): domain Bacteria; kingdom Pseudomonadati; phylum Planctomycetota; class Phycisphaerae; species Phycisphaerae bacterium. Next base: position 11,893 of record JAAYCJ010000062.1, read on the forward strand.
TCCACACCGGCAAGGACGGCAACGGCGAGATGAAGGCATCGAACGGCCGGGCCGCCGGACTGTTGTCCCGAATGTTCAAGTAGCCAACATGGAGTTAGACCGCGATGCTGTTTAACCGACAGAAGCAATCCAAGAGCGACGCCCCCAGCGGAGGGACCTCGACCGCCGTGCGCGAACCGAACCCGGACACCCTCAAGAACAAGGTTCTGAGCGAGCGTTCGCAGCAGCTCCAGGACCTCAAGGGCCGTCTCCACCGCAAGCTGGTCGACCGCCTCGACCTGACGCGGATGGAAACCGAGGACAAGGACACGGCCCGCGAGCAGGTCAAGCAGGTGGTGGCCGAGCTGGCCGACGAAGAGCAGGCGATCCTCAATTTCAACGACCGCCAGCGCCTCATCAGCGAGGTCATCGACGAGGTCTTCGGCCTCGGGCCACTCGAGGTCCTGCTGAAGGACCCAACCATTACGGATATCCTCGTCAACGGGGCCAAGCAGGTGTACGTGGAGCGTGGCGGACGCCTCGAACCGACCGACGTCCAGTTCAAGGACGACGCTCATCTGCTGCACATCATCGACAAGATCGTCTCGGCGGTCGGACGCCGGTGCGACGAGGTCTCGCCCATGGTGGACGCCCGTCTGCCCGACGGCTCCCGCGTCAACGCGGTCATCCCGCCGCTGGCCATCGACGGACCGAGCGTCTCGATCCGGCGATTCGGAGCCGACCCGGTCCGCATGGACGACCTGCTCCAGTTCAAATCGATCACCCAGGAGATGGTGGATTTCCTCTGCGCGTGCGTCAAGGCGCGGCTGAACGTCCTGATCGTCGGCGGAACCGGCTCCGGCAAGACCACCCTGCTGAACAACCTCTCGAGCTTCATCCCGTCCAACGAACGGATCGTGACGATCGAGGACGCCGCGGAACTGATCCTCCAGCAGCCGCACGTGGTGCGGCTGGAGTCCCGCCCGCCGAACATCGAGGGCAAGGGCCAGGTCGCCATCCGCGACCTGCTGATCAACTCCCTGCGTATGCGGCCCGACCGGATCATCGTCGGCGAGGTCCGCGGGGCCGAGGCCCTCGACATGCTCCAGGCCATGAACACCGGCCACGACGGATCGATGACCACCGTCCACGCCAACACCCCGCGCGACGCCATCGGGCGTATCGAGACCATGGTCTCGATGGCCGGCTACGACCTGCCGGTCAAGGCCATCCGCCAGCAGTTCGCCTCCGCGGTCAATATTCTGGTCCAGGGGGCGCGCCTCACCGGCGGACCGCGGCGCGTGCTGTACATCAGCGAGGTCACCGGCATGGAAGGCGAGACCATCACCATGCAGGACTTGTTCGTGTACAAGCAGGAAGGCGTCGATGGATCGGGCCGGGCCTACGGCTCATTCTGCGCGACCGGCATCCGCCCCACGTTCCTCGAAAAACTCCGTGCCTACGGCGCCGATGTCGATGTGGAAATATTCGAACCGCGAGTCATGATGAAAGACTACGAAGAATAGGAGGGCAGGCACGTGGACGGTTTCGCCACGATTACCTCTTACATCCAGACGGCCATGCTCATGCTCCTTCCCATCGCGGGCATGATGCTGGTCTTCTACTCCGCCTACCAGATATGGAACGACTTCCATGGCGGCGACCGCAAGAAGGTCGTCGAACGCATGCGCGACGAGCAGGCCCGCAAACGGGTCAAGTCCGTCGAGATGTCGATCCTTCGCAACCGATCCGGCGGCAAAAAGCTCTACGAGACGATCCTGGAGCAGATCAGCCTGACCCAGCGGATCCAGACCTGGATCAGCCAGGCGGACCTGCCGTTCTCGGGGGCCAGGATGATCCTGAATCTCATCCTGGCCGCCGCCGTCGTCTTCACCGGCGGGCTGCTGTTCCATTTCAGCCTGTGGCTCGTGGCGTCGCTGGCCGCCGCCATCCTCGTGTTGCCGGTGTTCGTGATCAAGTTCCTGGCCAAACGCCGGATGAACAAACTTGTGCTCCAGCTTCCCGACGTGTTCGACATGCTCTGCCAGTCGCTTCGGGCCGGGCACGCCCTGGCCTCGGGCATCCAACTGGTGGGCAAGCAGCTTCCCGATCCGGTCGGATCCGAGTTCACGCGGATCTTCCAGGAACAGAACCTGGGCATCAAGCTGGAGGAGGCCTTGCGCAACTTCGCAGCCCGGACCGACCAGATGGACGTGAAGTTCTTCGTGACCGCGGTGCTGATCCAGCGCCAGACCGGCGGCGACCTCGCCGAGGTCCTCCAGAAAATCGGGTCCGTCATCCGCGAACGAATCACGATCATGGGCCAGGTCAAGGCTCTGACCGCGGAAGGCCGGATGTCCGGCTGGGTCCTCAGCGCCCTGCCCTTCTTCGTGTTCCTCCTGGCCTGGGGCATGAACCCAACTTACGCCGGAGTGCTGCTCTATGAAAAGGAGGGACAGATTCTCCTGGGCGGGGCCATCTTCATGCAGGCGGTCGGCATGTTGATGATCAAGAAGATCGTGAACATCAAGATATGAGAGGTCTACTATGTCGCCTATCCTCGGAATCGCCGTACTCATGGTCGTCTCGATGGGCCTCATCGGCTATTCGGTTCTGGCCGGTCGCCACGAGCGCCGCGACGCCCTGAAGCGGCGGCTGGACGACCGGAAACCCACAGACGGACCCGGCAAATCCAGGGCGGATGAGGGATCGGCCGCCGAGTGGTTCAGAAGGAAAGCCGCTCCGGTCCTGGCCAAACCGATGAAGCCCAAGTCCGCCTCGCAACAGAACAACCTGAAAATCCGCTTGGCCAACGCCGGCATTCGCACCGAAACCGCCCCGGTGATCTTCCTGGCCAGCAAGTCCATCGCGGCCGTTCTGATGACCTGCCTGGCCCTCTTCGTGACCATCGGAGGCGACCACCCGCCGATGAAGATCTTCGGCATGACCATCTTCGCCACCGGGCTGGGGTTCTTCATGCCCGAGGGTTGGCTGTACCTGGCCCGAAAGGCCCGGGCCGAGAAAGTCACCCACGGAATGCCCGACTGCCTCGACCTGATGGTGGTCTGTGTGGAAGCGGGCCTCGGCCTCGACGCGGCCATGCAGCGGGTCAGTTCGGAAATGGGAGCGGTCCACCCCGAACTCTCCGAGGAGTTCGTGCTCTCCAACATGGAGGTGCAGATGGGCATCGCCCGCTCCGAGGCCCTCGAAAACCTGGCCCTGCGGACCGGCGTCGCCGAACTGAAGTCCCTCGCCGCGATCCTCGTCCAGGCCGAAAAGTTCGGCACCAGTATCGCCAGCGCCCTGCGGGTCCACGCCGAAACGCTGCGGACCAAACGCCGTCAGCAGGCGGAAGAGCGGGCGGCCAAGACAGCGGTCAAGCTCATCATCCCGCTGATCCTCTTCATCTTCCCCGCCATTTTCGTCGTGCTGGCGGGACCGGCCGTCCTGAAGCTCTGGCAGACCCTCAGCAGCACCCTTCTCACGGGAGGCGGCTAGTCGTGCCGATAATTCATACTAAAGACCCACTGTTTTCTGGAGGAAATGCAATGCGACTCATTCGATTGACACTGGTCCCGGCGATCATCTCTCTGCTGATCTGCAGCGTGGCCGGCTGCTGCTGCGAGAAGCGCGACAAGGTCGAAACCAAGTCCGTCTCCGCCTGTCCCGCTAGACCCGATCATCCTCTGACCCGTCAGAACGACCGGCAGGCCGAGAACGCCGACATGGCGGACATGGCCCTGACCGACATCCACTTCCTGCCGAACCGCCCGATCCTCAACGGCACCGGCACCGACAAACTCAATCGCCTCGCCTGGATCGTGGAGAACTACGGCGGGACGATCGTGCTGAACCTGCGCGAACCCCGCTCGGTGCTGACGGATGAACGCATGGATACCGTCGTAGCCTATCTCAAGCAATGGGGACTGCCCGAGGCCAAGGTTCAGGTGACGGTCGGACTGCCCCCAAACCAGGGCATGAGCGCCGAAGAAGCCGCCGTCGCCTACGACAAGAACCGCATCAAGTCGTGCGATGCGGGCAGCGCCAACGGCACCATTCTCGGCGGAAAATAAGAGCTTCCCGATGAGGTGAAAAACTCATGATCAGGGCGATTGTCTGGATGATCTGCGTCTACCTGGCCCTGCTGCTGTTTGGATGTCAGCAGAAGAATAACGCCATGCAGTTCCAGCAGAACCAGGCGGAGCTCGAGGCCGTGCCGCCTCTGCAGTCAGGCCCGGACATCAAGATCAGCGCCGGCGCGTATTGCGCCGCAGCCAGGCTTCTGGAAAGCCAGGGCAGTCTCAAGGAAGCGGCAGCCCGATACCGGCGGGCGATCGAAATCGACCCGGCGTACGGGCCCGCCTACAACGGCTACGCCCTGTTGTGCATGAGGCTCACGGAGTACCCCGAAGCGGAGCGGACGTTCAAGAAGGCCCTCGCCATGGCCCCCAACGACGCGTCGCTCCACAACAATCTGGCCTACTTGTACATTGTGCAGAAGCAGTACCAGAACGCCGAGGCCGAGTTGAAGAACGCCCTGGCCGCTGACCCCGAGTTCAACCTGGCCAAGATGAACCTGGCGGTGGTGCTCGGCCGGCTCAAGCGTTTCGCCGAGGCCCGCCAGTACCTCGAACAGGTGTGCCGGCCCTACGAGGCCGTCTACAACCTCGGCGTGCTGCACCAGTTCGCCGGCGAGGTGGACCAGGCCCGAAAGTACTACGAGCAGGCCCTGCTCGAGAACCCCCGCTTCACTCCGGCCCGCGTGGCCCTGGACAATCTGGCCTCCGCCAACTGATCAGACACACCAACCACCAGACAGAAGCGACAGATAGGACAGCATGCCCGGGCGTTCGGCCCGGGCATGTCTTTTTTGATATCCGCCTCGGCATCAGAGCAAGTCAGTTTTTCTGAGCCTCAGCCTCGAGGGCCGTCTTCTCGGCCCGCATCGCCGACCGCAGCACCTTGCCCTTCTGATACCAGTCCCGCAGGACCCTCTCGGCCGGCTTGGCCTTGGGGGTATAGCCGTGGTCGGCTTCTCCTCCAGGACCGGGCGTCCACTCCCACCACATCGCCCCGGCCACCGTCGCCTCATCGTCCCACGTGCGAATGAAAGCTTCGTAGCACTTCTTCTGTTCTTCCAGCCCTTCCGCCGAGGGTTTCTGATGACGATAGTAGTTCCACGCCTCGATGCTCGCCCCCGGCTGCGAACACCAGCCGACCTCGGTGAACAGGATCGGCTTATTCACCGTCTTCTGCCAGTCGAGAATCTCCCGTTTGATCTTTGACCAACTGCCCAGCAGCGTCGTCAACGGCGGGTTCTCCTTGTCCGAGAGCTTGTGGTAGGTGGTCATGCCGATCACGTCCAACTGGTCCCAGAAACTCACCTCGCGGTAGTGGTCCCAGTTCGACGAATACAGCAACTTGCCGTGGTAGATCTTGCGGATCTCGCCGATCAGCTTGGTCCAGCGCTCGCGGAACCCTTCCGTCGAGATCAACTCGGCCCCGACCACCAGCATCTCAGCGTCGTTCTCCAGCCCCACTTCCGCGAAGTACTTGATGAACTCCAGATAGCTGGCAAACCACGCGTCCCAGTCCGGCGGCTTGATGACCCCGCGCCACTCGGTGTCCTGCGGGTTCTTCAGCAGGACCACCGGCATGATCGCCACCTTCAGCCCGTGCGAACGAGCCCGCGCAATGAGCTGCTTGAACTGCTCCTTCGACGGGCACCAGCGGGCGTCCAGAAAGATGCCCGCCGAACCGGCGTGATCCTGATAACCAGCCGTCGAAAGCCCCACCGTATTGGCCCCCAGCGCGGCCACCTCGTCGATCATCTCCAGATACGGCTCGATCCCGTTCGAAACGTAGTTGATTTGGATCGCCATCCCACGAAAAACGTCTTGATCCGCCTTCGGGGCGGCCGGCGCATTCGCCGCCGGCCCAGCCGCTCCCTCATCGGTCATCGAGGCCTTTGACACGCTCGACTGGTGCAAAAACCAGACCACCGAGGCTACTGCCAATACACCGATCAATTTGATGCTATTTTTCAGAAACATGGCACTATTGATACCTCAAACCATTATACGGATCAAGCGGCCTTGGTTGCCCCGAAGACCGGATTTCAGCAAATTCTATCCCCCCTGCCGCAGATGATCCGGGCAATTCCGGGTTTGACCGTCGTCCAAGCCACGGCTACATTAGGAACTCGCAACGACCGTCGCAGGAGGCCTGAACCTGACTGATACTACCAAATCCAAGCTTGTCATCATCGCCGGCACCGGCCAGTTCCCCGCTCTGGTCGCCCACGGGGCAAGAGAGGCGGGTCTGGAGGTCTGCATCCTGGCCCTCCGGCACGTGGCCAGCCCGGAGTTGCAGCGTCTGGCCGACTGCTTCCGCTGGGTGCCGATCGCCCGGGTCGGCCGGTGGATAAAATGGTCTCGCAAGTTTGGAGCCGAACGACTAATATTGGCGGGGGGAGTTCGCAAGACCGACGCGTTTACGCCCTGGCGGATACTGCAGTATCTGCCGGACTGGCGAACCCTGAGAATCTGGTACCGCCGGGCCCGCAAGGACAGGCGAAACCTCGCCATCCTGCAGGCCCTGGCCGACGAACTGCACGAGGCGGGAATCACCGTGGAGAACTCCGTCAAATACTGTCCCGAAGCCCTTGCCGAGGAAGGACAACTGACCGCCAACTCCCCTGCCGCCGCGGCCCGCAGCGACATCGAGTTCGCCTGGCCCATCGCCCTGAAAATCGCCCGGATGGACATCGGCCAGGCCATCGCCGTGCGAGAGAAGGACATCGTCGCGGTCGAAGCCATCGAAGGCACCGACGCCATGATCGAACGGGCCGGCCGACTTGCCCGCTCCGGCTGGACGCTGATTAAGGTGGCCCAGGCCAATCAGGACATGCGGTTCGACGTGCCGACGATCGGCCCGCAGACGATCGAAAAACTCCACGAGGCCAAAGCGGCGGCGGTGGTCGTCGAGGCGGGCAAGACGCTGATCATCGAGAAGGACAAGACCTTGCGCCTGGCCGAACGCTACGGCATCGCCGTGCTCGGCCGTCAAGCGCGGGGCGAGCAGGAGCAACGGGAGGATTGAGATGGCCGGCACAATGAAAGCCGCGGTGCTGTTGGGAAAAGGGAAGGTCGCTATCGAGGACCGTCCGATCCCTTCGCCCAAAGCCAACGAGGTGCTCCTGAAGATCCAGCGGGTGGGGGTCTGCGGCTCCGACGTCCACTACTACACGCACGGACGGATCGGCCAGTTCGTCGTCAAAGAGCCGCTGATCCTGGGCCATGAGGCCTCCGCCACGGTGGCGGGCCTCGGCCGCGACGTCAAGAACCTCAGCGAAGGCGACCGGGTCGCCATCGAACCTGGCTACACCTGCCGAACCTGCCGATACTGCAAGTCCGGATTGTACAACCTCTGCCCGGAGGTGGTGTTTCTCGCCACGCCGCCGGTCGACGGAGCCTTCTGCCAGTACCTGGCCTGGCCGGCGGACTTCGTGTTCAAAGTGCCCGAGGCAATGACGTTCGACCAGGCGGCCATGATGGAGCCGACCGCGGTCGCCCTCTGGTCCTGTCGGCGGGCGCCCATCCAAGCCGGAGCCAGCGTCGCGGTTTTCGGAGCCGGGCCCATCGGGGCCATGACCATCCAGGTGGCCAGGGCGCTGGGCGCAGCGACGATCATCGCCGTCGATCTCGACGACTGGCGGCTCGAACAGGCTGAGCGATTCGGAGCCCGCTACACGATCAATGCCCGGCGGATCGAGGACTCCGCCGAGACCATTCGCACGTTGATCCAGGAGCAGACCGGCGAGCCCTCGACGACGGCGGGCGTCGACGTGGCCTTCGAAACGGCCGGCGCCGTTGCGACCACTCGCGCCGCCCTCGCCTCCGTCCGACCGGCCGGCTCGGCTATGCTGGTCGGCCTGCCGCCCGACCCCCAGGTCGCTCTGGACATCGTCTCAGCCGCCTCCAGGGAACTCCAGATCAAGGGCCAGTTCCGCTACGCCAACTGCTATCCACCGTCAATCGCCCTCGCCGAATCCGGCGCCATCGATCCCGGGGCCATCGTCACCCATCACCTGCCCCTCGAAAAGGCCGAAGAAGCCCTCCAGATGTCCGCCAGCCCCGAACCGGGAACCCTCAAGATCATCATCAACGTCGCCGGCTGATCGGATTGTGATTCAGGCGGCCTCCCCCTGCCCATAAAAAAAGCGAGAGCGCCGTAGCGCTCTCGCCTTGATCGATCTAGCGTTGCTCTGTCGTCGGATTACGGCAGGGCAATGTAGCCGACGGTGACCGTCGTGTTATCGCTACGAGTCTCCGCCGTCTTGAATGCAACCGTGTTAATAGTGCAATCGACGTCCCACGCCGGGCAGCCGTACGTGTCTTCGCCGTCCGGATCGGCCGGAACCGTGAACGACGGGCCGCCCGTGCTGTACTGCAGATACGAGTCGGCGAGGAAGATGTAGTCGCCCTCGGCGGCCACGTCCATGCTGCCGGCATAGCCGACCCAGCCGTTGTTGTTGGTCGAACCGTCGATGTAGTCCTCCCTCGCGACCTTCGTGAAGGCCGGGTTCGGGACCGAACCGACCGCCGTCCGCTGCGAACCGCCCATCGAGTCGTCCGCGTCGTAGTCGGCGAAGAAGGCGTACGCGGCACCCGCGATGGCCACGTCGAACGTCGCCTCCGCGTCCGTCATCGTGATTACGTTCCCGTCGTCCAGGTTGACCAGGAAGGCCTGCGGATAGCTCTGATCATCGAGGCCGATCAGGTACCCCTGGTCCATCTCGACCTGCACGTCGCCGCCCGCCTCATTGACCGGCGCCGCCACGATCGGGGCCGCTTGCGGGTTTTCCAGATCGTAGATCGTGATCTTCCCGTCGGCCACGGCGACCGCCTTCATGCTCTCGGCGTCCACCTGAACCATGTCAACTCCACCCGCGTAGTCCACGCCATCCGGATTCGGAAGCGATACGACCACCGGGGTCTCGCCGCTGACGTCGATCACCTTGATGATCGCCCCGTCCGCCACCTCGTTCTGGTTGCAGATCACGATGCAGTAGTCGCCGTCCGCCTGGATGTTGCCCGTGTCGTCGGCGCTGACCGGGATGCTGTTCAGATAGATCTCGTTCGGGTCGATGACCGTCAGGGTCTCGGTCTCGGTGTCGAAGACCGCCACCTGGAACATCAGATCGGCGGTGTTGCTGCCGGCCAGGAAGATCGTCTTGCCGCCGACGGCAAACCCGCTGCTGTCGAACTTCTCAGAGTTCGTCACCGCCTTGGCCGAACTCTCGCCTTCGCTCGGAACCATGTACGAGACGCCAACCAGCGTGTCCGTCCCGTAGGCGATCAGGTCGTCGCCCGCCTCGATGTCCGCGTCATGGCGCATCGCGATGCTCGTCTTGACGATCGTCAACTCCGCCGTGTTCGGGTCCGTCGTGTTCGGATCGGTCGTGTTCGGATCAGTTGTGTTCGGATCCGTGGTATTCGGATCGCTCGTATTCGGGTCCGTCGTGTTCGGATCGGTCGTGTTCGGATCCACAATGCCTCCGTTACACCCGACCATCCCAACCACCAGCACACCCACCACCAGAAGCAGCAACAAAGGATAGACTCTGCTCAACATGAAACGCGCCTCCAAAACAGGAACATAAAGAAACCCATACTGAACTCGGTTACGCACTGATATCGGCATCACCCGGCAGATGGCTTGATGTGAAAACCGTCAAACCCAGTTCATCAGACCGGGTGTTTGGTACTAAAAGCAACACGGACATTCTCGCCAGCCCGCCTCGCGAATGTTCCTTCGGCAAATCCCGCCCAGTCAATGACTTAGCGATCGATTCATAGCCGCGATGTGGGCCGGAGTGGTCCCGCAGCACCCGCCGAGGAAGTTGATCTTTAACTCGGCGATCTTCATCGCGTGCTGGGCGAACTCCTCAGCCGTCTGCTGGTAGACCACCCGATCGCCCTCCTGACGGGGCAGACCGGCGTTGGGTTTGATCCAGACCGCCAACGTGGTCGCATCCCGGTAAGCCCGGGCGATAGGCAGATAGTTTTCGACCCCCAGACCACAGTTGGCGCCCACCCCGGCCAACCCCAGTTCCTCGGCTGCGGCCACCGCGTCCGTCACCGAGACCCCCATCATCGTCCGCGACTTGTCCGGCCCGCTGTCGAAGGTGAAGCATCCGATCACCGGCAGGTCCGTGACGTCCTTGACCGCCCGCGCCGCCAGTTTCCACTCGTCCAGATCGGCGAACGTCTCCAGGATGATCGCATCCGGCCGGCCCGCCACCAGCCCCTTGACCTGCTCGACAAACCCGGCGA
>JAAYCJ010000063.1 GCA_012729815.1 Phycisphaerae bacterium
ACGTCGCCGGAGGCGACGCGCGGGCGGGGGAAGGCGGATGGTCCCCGCCGGATAAAGATAGCATGGGTTTGCTCTGGAGGCAAATCGGCGTTTTTGGGGGCGCAGGCAGAAACGCCGATAGGGATTTCTATAGAAGCTCAGGAAGCGGGCCAGGAATATAGGCGGATGGTTGGCGAGGGATCGGAGGATGGTGCGTCGGGACGACGCACCCTACCCATTGTCCGCGGGGTCCGCGTGTTCCGTGCCCGATCGGCTGCTACGCGTTGCGGCGTTCGTTCATTCTTGATATCAAGCGGCGCGCCAACGTCAGGATCAGAACGGCAACGATGGAGAAGTAGATTCCCATCATGGTGGAGGACAGGACGTAGGCCGTCCATGATCCATTTTTCGACAAGGCCTTGGCTATGCTGGGGTACGAGCCTACCGACAGCACGAAGGCCAGAACGGTCCCGATCGCCAGCGTGCCGAGCCAGACAGATCGGCGGACGCCAATTCCGTCCAGAAGGCGGCCGAAACCCGCCATGATCAGCGAACCGACCAGAGCAACGCTGATCGGCCATAGCGGATTGTGTATGTCGCCGAACGAAACGAAAAAGGCGATCCATGTGCCCGGCAGCGATCCGTACGCCCAGAGACCGTATTCGTCACCTGGAAACCTGAACTGGAGCAACGAACAGATTCCCCAGAGCAGAGGTATCAGCCATGTGAAGAACAGCTTCTTCATGCCTCGCATTATACGCAGCGGCTCGTCGGATTCCAGAGGCGAACGGCTGAAGAGCGGCACGGAGCACGCGCGACACGCGGAGGGGAGAAGACATGAAGAATGGAATACAGGGAACCCCAAGACGCAAAATGAGGAGTTGGTGAATGGATCGGCAGATGGTGCGTCGGGACGACGCACCCTACCCGTTCTTCGCTTTTCCGCGTGGTCCGTGTGCTCTATGCTGATTTTTCTCTGGAGGATCAGTTCAGCGCGGGCGGCGCGGTCGTTCAGGTGAGTTGTTGTTGAGCTCGGCGGTAGATGTTGTTGAGGTCGCGGGCGACTTCGGCGGGCAGGGCGAACTGGTGGTCGGCGAGTTTCTTTTCGGCGATGGCGCGGGCGCGGTCGGCGACGGAGGGCTGGCCGGCTTCCCGCCAGGCGCCGAGGCTCTGGTGGTCAAAGAGCGGCGGGAACCAGTAGGTGTCGCGGAAGTGTTCGAGCGTGGCAGGGTGGGCGAGGAATCCGCCGTCGGCGACGCCCTGGGCGATGATGTCGAGGAACTGCTCCTGTGGGCCGACGTCGTAGCCGCGCAGGACGCGGGCGACGAAATCGACGATTTCGCGGTCGATCACGAGCTGGACGGGGCTGAAGATCTCATCCTGCGAGAGGCTGCCGGCGTAGCGGAAGTGGCGTGCTCCGGCGAGGGCGGTGACCATGACCTGGGAGAGTTTTTCGGCTCCGGCCTGGGCGTCGGGCGCTCGGGCGGTGCCCATCAGGGCGTTTGGACCGATGTCGAAGCCGAAGTAGTTGGCGATCTGCATGGCGGAGAGCATCAGCAGGAGTTTTTCGGCTGAGCCGAAGCTGACCGTGTTGTGTCGCAGGTCGTACGGGTAGAGGTTGATGATGCCCGGACTGGGGTCGCCGCCGAAGACGAGGCAGCTCAGCACGACGCCGCCGAGGAATTCGGCGAGGGCCTGGACGATGGCGGCGGGGAAGAAGATGGGGGCGGTGGCCCCGACCATGGGCATGGCGCTGAAGTTGACGCGGACGCCGCGGTCGCGGAAACGGAGGAAGAGATCGAGCTTGGCCGGATCGACCTTCAGGGGGGAGATGATCACGGTTCCGCCGAGGGCGAAGGTCCGGCCGGCGGCCTGAGCCATTTCATAGACGAATTCCGCGGGTTCGGGGTCATAGAGGTATCCGCCGGAGAGGCGGCGGCTGTTTTCCCAGCAGATCTTGGTCATGGCGACCTGGCGGAGCCTGGGCGGGATGTCCTGTGGCTCGACGGGGGTCTCGCCGCTGAAGTCGAGGGCGTCGGCGAGTTTGACCATGCGGACGGCGTCGCCGGTGGTGGCGGGACGGATCGTCCCGTCGTAGTCCATCACGTTGAGGCAGTAGACGCCGGCCCCGGCGGTGAGGGCGGTGTCGGCGGGTGGCGTGTAGGGCCGTTTGAGCGTGCAGCGGTTGACCACGTCGGCGGCGAAGTGGGCGCGGGCGCCGCGGATGGTGACGCCGTCGTGTTCGGCGAGGATTCGCAGGGTCGGTTCATGCGAAATGTCCAAGCCGATGGTGGCGAGGACGTCGAGGGCCTGTTCGTGCAGCGACTGGATTTGCTGAGTGGTCAGGCCTCCCGCGAGGCTCCAGGCGATCCTCGACATGGCACACCTCCGTTGGATTTGGCGATCAGGTCTTCTCGTCGGGCTTGCAGAGGAACCGCGGCTGATCCTTGAGAATGTTGAGCACGCGATCGACGGTGGGCTTGGCCCGGAGCACGCGGATCTCGGCGTCGCCGATCTTGCCGATGGTCAGGATGCCTTCCTCCAGGAGGATCGGTTCGAGGACGGGATACTGGCGAGCGGTTCGCCAGAGGTGCAGGTAGGCGGTGACGCGGCGGACCCGGCCGGAGGTGTCGGTGACGGCGGCGGTGGCCGGTTCGGCCTGCATGTGGTAGTCGACCTGGGCCAGTTCCTCGACGCCGTGGAGCAGCGTGCAGGACGACAGGCTGACACCCAGGAAGACGACCTTGCCGTCGAGTTCGACCAGGCGCAGGTAGGGCGAGTCGGGTCCGCAGGGGGTCTGGCAGGTGTGGTGGTCTTTGGTGAGATACTCAGCGTGCGGTCCGATGGCGGCGACGGAGTGGGTTGGATGCAGGCTGCGGACCGCTTCGGGCCGTTGCCGGAAGGTCTCCGGAATGATGCCTGTCCAACAGGGGGTTTCGCGGACGTCGAAGACGGGCGGATTGGCGGCGTTGTGGTCAGCGGCGCCGGTCAGGGTGGGCGCCATGACGGTGCCGTTTGGGCCGACCGCTTCGAGCAGGGCGTCGATAACGGTCTCGACCCCGCCTTCGACGCGGCCGAAACGTTTGAGCGAGCTGTGAACGAGGATCACGTCGCCGGACGAGACGCCCAGTTGCCGCAGCCCTTCGACGATGTCGCGCCGGGTTACCTGTGTCATGACTTGTTTCCCATCGGGTTTGACGGTTGCCCACAGGGGCGATCGGGGTTACATTATCGAACGACGACGGGTAAATCAAGCAGTACACTGGAGGCACGAGTATGTTCAAGGCGATCAACTACTGGACGTTCGGTCCGTCGGCCCTGGGCGGCGAATACGACATCGTCAAGGCGATGGAAGAGGCGAAGAACGCGGGTTATGCGGGGATCGAGCTGTGCCTGGGGTCCAAGGGCGAACTGACGTTCGACGCGAAGGAAGCCCAGTGCAGGGATCTGGTCAAAGCGGCCAAACGGATCGGGATCAAGATCTCCAGCGTGGCCAGCGGGGAGTACTGGGGCGTCTCGCCGACCAGCTCGAAGAAGTCGGTTCGCGACCGGGCGGCCAAGTACACCCGCAATGCCCTGCAGATCACCAAATGGCTGGGGACCGATGCGTTCCTATACGTGCCTGGCGCGGTCAAGCCGGAATTCGACCCGAAGGCTGAGGTGGTGCCGTACGGCGAGGCCTACGATCGGGCGCTGCAGCAGGCCAAAGCCGCCGCCAAGGTGGCCGAGAAGCTGAAGGTGTACCTGTGCGTCGAAAACGTCTGGAATTCGATGCTGTATTCGCCGGTGGAGATGCGGGACTTCATCAAGCGGGTGGGCAGCCGGTACGTGGGCAGCTACTTCGACCCGGCCAACGTGGTCGAGCACGGGTACGCGGATCATTGGGTGCCGGTGCTGGGCAAGCTGATCAAGCGAATCCACGCCAAGGACTACAGCCGGAAGGTCGGCGGGTTCCCCGAGGGCTTCAAGGTGGCGATCGGCAAGGGCGATACGCCGTGGGCGACCGTCCTGAAGCAGCTCAAGAAAGTTGGATACAAGGGCCCGCTCACAGCGGAGATCATCACCCCCGAGCCGATGCCGGGTCTGGTCAAACGGACGAGCCAGCAGCTCGACGGGATCATGGCAAAGGCTTGAAACGATTAGTTTTATGTTAATTTCGCTCGGCTGGGGGAGGGTCAATCCTCCAGCCGGCTTGTTTTGTCGCGGTTGGTCGGGCGGTGGTTGTCGGTGGGCGGGTTCGGCGGTATAATCCGAAACTCCATCGGGCGAACCCCGATGACGGCAGGAGCGTATGGTAACTGTTTGACACGGTGATACTGCGCAGGGATACTGAAGTTTTTCCAGGGAAGATCAATGGTTCACGATTATTTCTCCACCGAATCGGTCCAAGCGGAAACGGGACGGGCGTCGACGCTGCTGATCTGCACGCTGATGGGCGGCATGCTAGCCCTGAGTTCATTTGTCGCCGAATGGATCTATTCGGATCCGTTCTACAGTTCGATTCTGGCGGTGGCGGCGGCGCTGATGCTGGGGCTGCCGATCGTACTGGCGGCGTTCGCGGCGCTTTTGAAGGGCAAGCTGGACATGGACGTGCTGGTGGCCCTGGCGGTGGCGGCGGCGTTCGCGATCGAGTGGTATCAGGAGACGGCGATCATCGCGTTCTTCTTCCACATGTCGAACCTGATGGAGAAGCGGACGGCGTTGGGAGCGCGGGCGACGATCGAGTCGCTGATCCGGCTGACCCCCAAGACGGCGAACCTGGTGGATCGGCAGACGGGTAAAGAAACTGAAGTGTCAGTGAACCAGTTGCGTCCCGGGCAGGTGGTGCGGGTCCGGCCGGGCGACAACATCCCCGCCGATGGCGTGGTGATATCGGGGGACTCAAGTGTAAGTCAGGCTAATATTACTGGTGAGTCGTTGCCGGTGGACAAGCGGGTCGATGACGAGGTCTTTTCCGGGACGATCAACCTGACCGGTGCGATGGACATTCGCGTGAGCCGGGTGGGTGGGGATACGACGCTGGGCCAGGTCCAGAAGCTGATTTTGCAGGCCGAGCAGACCAAGATGCCGATCATGCGGATCATCGACCGCTACGCCCACTGGTACATTCCGGTGGTGCTGATGCTGGCGTTCATCGTGCTGTATTTCTCGCGGAACGCGGAGAACCCGTTCTTCCGGCCGATTGCGATGCTGATCGTGGCCTGTCCGTGTGCGTTGGTGTTGGCGACGCCGACGGCGATGGTGGCGGGTCTGGCGTCGGCGGCGCGGCTGGGCATTCTGATCAAATCGGTGACGGATTTGGAGTTGGCCCGCAACATCACCGCGGTGGTGCTGGATAAGACCGGTACTTTGACCACGGGCGAGTTGGCGGTTTCGCGGCTCAAGCCGGCTTCGGGCGTCGATAGCGCGGAGCTGGTGTCGCTGGCGGCGTCGGTGGAGCAGCAGAGCCGTCACCCGGCGGCCAAGGCGGTCACGGAGGTGGCCCGGAAGGCCAACGTGAAGCTTGCGGCGCCGGCGAGTTTTGAGGAGGTGACCGGGCAGGGCGTTCGCGGGACGATCGACGGCGGGGTCGAGGTGATGGTGGGCCGGCGCAAGTGGCTGGAGGGCCAGGGCGTGGGCCTGAGCTCGCTTTCGGGCGAGGAATTCCAGGAGCCCGAGGGCGTCAGCGTGCTGTACGTGGCGCGGAACAAGCAGTGCATCGGCTGGATCGGGTTGGAGGACCGGACCCGGGGCGAGGCCAAGTCGGCCCTGGAGCAGCTTCGGGCGTACGGGATTCGGCATCTGGCGATGGTGACCGGCGACCGCTGGACGGTGGCCCGTCGGGTGGCGGCGGAGATGGGCTGCACGGAGGTGCAGGCCGAGGTGCTGCCGCACGAGAAGCTGGAGCTGGTGGACCGGCTTCAGGCGGACGGGCACAAGGTGGCGGTGGTGGGCGACGGCGTCAATGACGCGCCGGCGCTGGCGGCGGGCGATCTGGG
The DNA here is from genome assembly GCA_012729815.1 of Phycisphaerae bacterium. NCBI lineage: Bacteria > Pseudomonadati > Planctomycetota > Phycisphaerae > Phycisphaerae bacterium. The sequence continues at coordinate 5,958 of JAAYCJ010000063.1, forward strand.
CATCGCGATGGGCGCTGCCGGGTCGGACGTGGCCATTCACAGCGCGTCGATCGCGTTGATGAGCAGCGACCTGTCGCGGCTGCCGTTTTTGCTGAAGCTTTCGCGGGCGGTGACCAACGTGGTGTGGCAGAACCTGGCGTTCGGCGTGGTGTTCATCGTGGGCGCGCTTCTGGCGGCGGCGCTGGGCCTGATCGGTCCGGTTCTGGCGGTGGTGCTGCACACAGCGGCGTCGGCGTTCGTGGTGTTCAACAGCGCCCGGATCGTGCGGTACGGCGAGGAGTTGGGCGTGCACGCCCCTTCGGCTTCGTTGCGCGGCGAACCGCGGGCGGCGCTGAGCGCGGCGTAAGGTCGCGTCAGAAAGCTTGAACGTCGGCGGACAAGATAGTACGCTTATATCGCGGCTGGCCTCGGTCAGCCGCGGAAGCGTTTTATGGCCGGGCGGTTGGCGTCGAGTCGGCGGCCGGTCCGGCGGCGGAAGACAGGCGTCGGTCCCGCAGGGCGCATCGGGTTTGTCGATCGCGGCTGGGACCGGTTGGCAAAGAAAGGATGAACGTTGACGTCGGAAGCGAATAATGTCCTGGTCGTGCTGCCGAACTGGGTGGGTGACGCGGTGCTGGCGGGTCCGGCTTTGCGGGCCCTGCGGGAGAGGTTCTCGGATGGGCGGATCACGTACCTGTTGCGGCCGTATCTGCGGGAGCTGCTGGGCGGGTGTCCGTGGTACGACCAGCTTCTGTACTGGCCGAGCCGCAAGAAGGGGATTCCCAAGCAGACGACGCTGAACCTGCTCAAGCAGCTTCGCGGGAACAAGTACGATCTGGCGGTGCTGCTGTCGAATTCGTTCCGGGCGGCGGTGACGATGTCGCTGGCGAAGATACCGCGGCGGGTGGGATACGACCGCGACGGACGAGGCATGCTGCTGACGGACAAGCTGCTGCCCGACCGGTACAACGGGCGTTTTCTGCCGATATCGGCGTTGAAGTACTACATGAGCGTGGCCGACTATCTCGGCTGCGATACGAGGAACCACCAGTTGGAGCTGTTTGCCGAGCCGCCGTTCGAGCAGGAGGTCGAGAGCCTGTTCGTGCGGCACGGGCTGGACAGCAACAAGGGCGTGGCGGTGATCAATCCCGGCGCTTCGTTCGGGGCGGCCAAGTGCTGGCCGGCCGAGCATTTCGCGGCGGTGGGCGATCACCTGGTCGAGGAGCACGACCTGCACGTGGTGATCGCGTGCAGCGGGCGGGAGATTCCGATCGCGCGGAAGGTGGCCTCGCTCATGAAGCACAGCGCGGTGGCGCTGAGCGATCCGGTGGTGGGATTGGGCACGCTCAAGTCTTTGATCAAGCGGTGCGGGATTCTGGTGACCAACGACACGGGTCCGCGGCACTTCGCCGCGGCGTTCGGGGTGCCGGTGGTGACGGTGTTCGGTTCGACCGATCCGCGATGGACCGAGACGCTGTACGTGCGTGAGCGGGCGGCGCGGATCGAGGTGGACTGCGGCCCGTGCATGAAGCGGGTGTGCCCGGAGAAGCACCACCGGTGCATGCGGGAGTTGAAGCCGGAGCGGGTGATCGAGCAGGTCCGCCAGCTTCTGGGCGATCGGTCGGCCCGGACGGAGCGGACGGTGGACGCGGCGTCGGCCGACGGCGGCACGTAGCCTATGGACAGGCGGCAACTGACAGCACTTACCGGTCGCTTCGGCGATTTGCGGGTGGGGGTGTTCGGGGACGTGGTCGCCGATTTGTACGTTACGGGGATTACCGACCGGGTCAGCCGCGAGGCGCCGATCATCATCGTGCGGGAGGAGTCGCAGGAGCTGATTCCGGGCGGGGCGGCGAACGTGGCGCGGAACATCGCGTCGCTGGGAGCGGCGGTCGAGCTGGTGGGCGTGACGGGTCGCGACGAGCTGGGATCGCGGCTGGCCGGGCAGCTCGGGGAGGCGGGGCTGGGGGTTTCCGGGCTGATCGGGTGGGACGACTACCGGACGGTGACCAAGACGCGGGTGATGGCCGGCGCGAAGCACACCGCGCCGCAGCAGGTGCTTCGGATCGACCGCGAGCCGGCGTCGGGCCCGGACGGGCCGCTGGAGCGCAAGCTGCTGTCCGCGGCGCGGTCGCTGGATCGGCGGATCGACGCGTGGGTCATCAGCGATTACGGTTATGGCGTGGTGACGCCCGGCGTTCGCGAGTGGTTCGGCAAGGTCGCCGCATCCAAGCCCGTGCTGGCGGATTCGCGGTACCGGATTCTGGAGTATTGCGGCCTGACCGCGATCAAGCCGAACGAACAGGAAGCGTTGGAAGCCTCGGGTCTGCACGATAACAGCGAGAAGGGGCTGGTCGAGGCGGCGCGGCGGCTTCAGCGGCGGACGCGGGCCGGCTCGATCGTGATGACGCTGGGCAACAAGGGGATGCTGGTCTATCGCGGTCCGCGAAGCTGGCGGTTCGTGCCGGCGGTGGGAACGGACCAGATTGTGGATCTGACCGGCGCGGGCGATACGGCGGGGGCGGCGCTGGTGACGGGTCTGGCGGCGGGGGCCGACGTGTTCCAGGCGGCGATGCTGGCCAACTGCGCGGCGTCGGTGGTAGTGATGAAGCAGGGCTGCGCGTGCTGCACGCGGGCCGAACTGATGGCGATTGTGGAAAGACACCTGAGCGATGAGTAGATCGAGGAACGGCAAGATCGTATTGGACCGCGAGGCGCTGTTGGAGCGGATTGAGACGCTGAAGCGGGAGGGCAAGCGGGTCGTGTTCGCCAACGGCTGCTTCGATTTGTTCCACGTGGGGCACATCCGGTATCTGGAAGGGGCGTCGCGGGAGGGCGATGTGATGCTGGTGGCGTTGAATTCGGATGAGTCGGCGCGGGCGTTGAAGGGTCCGGAGCGTCCGGTGATGCCGCTGGTGGAGCGGATGGAGATGGTAGCGGCGGTCGAGTGCGTGGATATGGTGACGAAGTTCGAGGGGACCGACTGCGCCGATCTGCTGAAGATGCTGAAGCCTGACGTGCACGCCAAGGGCACCGACTGGAGCGCCGAGACGATTCCGGAGCGGGACATCGTGCGCGGGTACGGGGGGCGGATCGCGATCGTGGGCGATCCGAAGGACCATTCGTCCAGCGGGTTGCTGGAGGAGATCAAGAAGCGGGGCCTTAAGCCGAACTGACCGCCGCATCGGCCGATCGGTGGCGGAGGGTATAGAATTGACTGCGGCAGTCGCGGCGATCGACGCAGGGGTTGGGTCTGTAGCGAAATATGGCTGAGTACGTCACCATCAACCGGAAATACCTGGCCTACCTGCAGCAGCAGGAGCTGCTGGACCTGCGGCGTCTGCTGGCCTGGTCGGACGGCGCGATGGTCGGGGAACACGGTCCGCGGCAGGTGCTGCGGGTCAGCCCGCCCGACCTGGTTCCGCCGTCGCCGTGGTATCTGCGGAAGGACCGGCGGGTGGCGTGGCGCGAGATCCTCGGCGACCTGGTCCGGTTTCGCCGGCCGCGAAGCCGGTGTTTCAAGACATTTCGCGCGCTGGAGTGGCTGGAGGAGGCGAGGATCCCGACGATGCGGCGGGTGTGCCTGTTCGAGCGGCGTCGGTGGGGCGTGCCGGTGCGGGCGGCGTGCCTGGTGACCGAGGCGCCCGGGCGGGACCTCTACAAGCAACTGCTGGCATTCGGGCGGCCGACGCAGCGGACGGATAACCTCTGGTCGCGGACGCAGTTGCTCCACGAGCTGGGCCAGTTTCTCTGGCGGTTCCACCGGGCGAATCTGCGGTGGCCGGACATGGTGGCCAAGCACGTCTACGTCGAGCCGACCCACGAGGCGAGGCCGGAGTCGCCGCTATGGAGCTTCTCGCTGATCGACGTGGAGAACATGCAAAAGGGCCTGAACGGCCGCGAGCGTCGGCGGCAGGTGGACCAGCTTCTGCGGAGCCTCCGGGGTCTGCTGACCGCGACGGACGTGCTGCGGATCATGGTCGGGTACGTGGGCGCGTCGAGGATTTCGGCGCGGTCGGTGCGGCGGCGTCTGCTGGCGCGGTTCTTTCCCGACGGTATGGCGTGGATCGAGCGGGCCCGTCGCGAGCGTCGGTTGCTGGCGCATTTTCCAAGCGATCGGCCGCTGCCGGAAGAGGAGTGGTACGAGCGGGACGGCGTGATGACGGTCAACGTGCGGTTTCGCGAGCACCTGGCCAAGCTGCACCTGACGAACCCGGAGGATCTGCTGTACTTCGTGGGCGGCAGGGAGCTGCACAAACCGGGACTGAACGGCCGGTACCGTTATCGCTTCGAGATTCCCGACCAGAACGGCCAGAGCACGTGGCTGTATCTGAAGCGGACGAACCGTCCGGGCTTGCGCGACCAATTGGACCGGATCCGGTGCGCGGGATTTGGCCGATCGATCTGCCACTACGAGCGGGCGATCATCAAGCGGCTTTCGCTGCTGCGGATACCGACGCCGGTGGTGGCGGCGTGGGGCGAGAAGATGGTGGGCGGCTACGAGCAGCGTTCGGCCCTGTTGACCGAAGGGATCGTGGGCCAGCCGCTGGAGCGGTTCGTGCCGAAGTACTTCATCCGCACGCCGGAACGCTTGGAGCTGCGCCGTCGGCGCGGATGGGTGCGGCAACTGGCCGAGTTGATCGGACGGTTTCACCGGGCGGGCTATTGCCACCGCGACCTGTACCTTTCGCACATCTTCATCAGCCTCGACGAGGCGGGCGAGCCGATTTTTCATCTGATCGACCTGGCGCGATGTTTCAAGATGGGCATCGTGAGGCGGCGCTGGCTGGTCAAGGACCTTGCGGCGCTGAACTATTCGTCGCCGTCGGTGATCAGCCGGACGGACCGGATGCGGTTTTTCCTGCGGTATCTGGGGGTGAGCCGGCTGGAGCCGAAGCACAAGGCGCTGGTCCGGCGGATCGCGGCCAAGACGGCCAGGATCGCCGCGCACGACCGCAAGCACCAACGGCGAACGGTGGAACGGAGACTATGAAGACGGCGCTGGTGATCGAACAGATCGACACGAGCCGCGGCGGCGCGGAGCATTCAAGCCTGGAGATGGCCTCGCTACTGGCGCGGCGCGGGCTGGAGGTGACGCTGGTCACACGGTGGGCATGCCGCGTGCCGCCGAACGGCTTTGAGATTGTGGACCTGGCTCCGGACATTCCGGAGCGGTTCGTGCCGCTATGGAGTTTCCTGTCCGATGCGGATGCGTATCTTTCGCGGCGGGAGTTCGACGTGGTGCACGCGGTCACGCCGGTGCGCCGGGCGGACGTGTATCAGCCGCGCGGCGGACTGATCGCCGAGACGTTCGCGCGGAACGTGGCGCGGCGCCAGGGTTTCTCGGCGGCGTTGAAGCGCCTGTTCGGGCCCAACGGCCGGCAGCGCCGGCTGCAGCGGATCGAGCGGTATCTGGCCGCCGAGAGCGAGTGCCTGTTCCTGGCGGTCAGCGACTACGTGCGGCGGCAGTGCATCGAGCACCTGGGACTGCCCGGGTCGCGGATTCGCGTGATCTACAACGGCGTGGACGCTGAGCGGTTGCAGCGGCCGATCGATCCGCAGGAGATCGCGAGGCTGCGGTCGCTGTTCGGCGTTCGCGACGATCAGGCGCTGGGTCTGTTCGTGGCGAACAACCTGAAGCTCAAGGGGATGGACCTGGTGATCGCGGCGCTGGAGCGTCTGCGGCGGAGCGATCCGCCGGCGTTCGACCGGCTCAAGGTCGGCGTGGTGACCAGCGCGGATTTCCGCGGGTATCAGCAGCGGGTCGAGCACCTCGGCCTGGGCGATCGGTTCCGGTTCATCGGGCCGGCCAAGGAGATTCACCGCGTCTACGGCTTGGCCGATTTCCTGCTGCATCCGACGTGGTATGATCCGTGCAGCCGCGTGGTCCTGGAGGCGATCGTCTGTGGATTGCCCAGCGTGACCACGCGGTTTAACGGGGCGGCTGAGATCGTTCGCGAGGCGGACTGCGGCATGGTGCTCGATGAACTGACGGTCGAGGCGGTTGCCTCGGCGATGGTCGCGATGATCGGCGCGGAGTATCGCAGGCGGCTGGCGGCGAATTGCGGTCGGGCGGCGGACCGGGTGACCATGGCCCGGCACGTCGATGAGTTGGTCAACCTGTACAAGGAGCTGGCGGAACGATGATGCCTCCGGCGGAAATTTCGGCGGTTCACCTGTGGGTGATGGCGGCGGGTCTGACCGCCGCGGGTTACTTGTTCGGATCGATCCCGTTCGGTCTGCTGGTGGGTCTGTGGAAGAACGTGGATATTCGCACCAAAGGGTCGTGCAACATCGGGGCGACCAACGCGGGGCGGGTGCTGGGCAAGCGGTACTTCTACATCGTGCTCCTGCTGGACCTGCTCAAAGGGTTTGTGCCGACGGCGGCGGCGGGATTGTGGCTGCGGCTCAATGGGTTTTTTGAGCACAGTCCGGTGGTGGGCACGACGATCTGGCTGGCGGTGGCGTTCGCGGCGGTGGCCGGGCACAACTGGCCGTGCTGGCTGGGCTTTAAGGGCGGCAAGGGCGTTTCGGCGAGTCTGGGCGTGGTGCTGGCGATCTATCCTTACTACACGTTTCCGGGCCTGGCGGCGTTTGCGATCTGGATCGTGGTGGTGGCGGTCACGCGGTACGTGTCGATCGGATCGATCGTGGCGGGCTTGGGGTTTTTGATCGGACTGGGGCTGCTGTTCGCGTTTCATCCGGCGTGGCGGATCGGCGACCACTGGCCGCTGGCGGCGTTCGCGGCGGTGATGGTGGGCCTGCTGATCTTCCGCCATCGGACCAACATCGCGCGGCTGCGGAGCGGGACGGAGAACAAGTTCATGGCGAAGGCCGAAGGGGCATCGTGACGCGATGGACGCTGGAGAGCACGATCTTCGCCGCCGCGACGGTATTGCAGCCGGCTTTGCGGGCGATCGTGCGGATCAGCGGATGCCGGACGCGCGACGCGGTGGCGCGGCTTTTTGTGCCGGATGACGGCGACGGCGGGTTTCGCCGATCGGTGCGGCCGGGCGTGCTGAAGGTCGAAGGCGATGTGGCGGTCCGGGCGTGGCTGTGGACGTTTCCCGGTCCGGACAGTTACACCGGCGAGGACATGGCTGAGATTCACGTGCCCGGTTCGCTCGCCCTGGTGCAATTGATCGAGGGGCGGCTCATGCGGGAGGGTCTGGAGCCGGCGGAGCGCGGCGAGTTTACCGCGCGGGCGATGCTGTTGGGCAAACTCGAATTGACGCAGGCGGAGGCGATCAACGCGCTGGTGCAGGCGGAGAACGACGCCCAGATCGAAGCGGCGCTGACGCTTCTGGCGGGCCGGCTGCACCGGTCGCTGGAGGATGCGTACGAGCGGCTGACCAATCTGGTCGCCGACGTCGAGGCCAACATCGACTTCAGCGAAGAGGAGATCGAGCAGGTCTCGCTGCCGCGGGCGATCGAACGGATCGACGGCCTGGCCGGCGAGTTGGACCGGCTGTTGGCGACGGCGATCGACGCCGAATCGCTTTCGTCGCTGCCGCGCGTGTTCCTGGTCGGGCCGGCCAACGCGGGCAAGAGCTCGCTGCTGAACGCGCTGACGGGCGTGGATCGGGCGATCTGCTCAGCCATTCCGGGCACGACGCGGGACATGCTGACCGCGGTGTGGCGATACGAATCGCGCGAGGTGCAACTGGTCGATACAGCCGGGCTGATCGCCGAGGCGGCCGATGCGGTCACGGCGAAGGCTGTGGCGCGGACGCAGCGGTTTCTGGCGACGGCGGACCTGCACCTGCTGGTCTTCGACGCGACGGACGATGCCGAGCGGGCGCTGGCCCTTCTCGAACCGCTGGCGATCGACCGCGGGCGGAGCGTCGCGGTCATCAACAAGATCGACCTGGTCTCGCCGCAGCGGATCGCGGGGTTTGAGAATCGCCTGGCCGGACGGTATGATAGGGCCGCAAGGACGTCGGTGCGGAGCGGCGAGGGCCTGGACCGGTTGGCCGCGCTGGTGTTCGAGTGGCTGGGGCAGAGCTGCCTGAGCGTCTCGGCTGGGCAGTTCGCCCTCAATCGTCGGCAGCGCCACGCCATCGGCCGGGCGCGCGACGCCCTGGCGGCGACATGCGGTGAGGCGCGGACGCTGGCGGCTGAAGGCGGCGGATTTGGGTACGAGATCATCGCAGCCGGGCTGCACGAGGCCCTGCGTGGACTGTCCGAACTGCTGGGAAAGGATGCCACCGACAATGTCCTCGATAACATCTTCTCGCAATTCTGCATCGGCAAATAACCGTTCGCGGCGAATGCTCGCGGCGGTTCTGGCCGTGTCAATGCTGATCGCGTTGCCGGGTCGTGGAGCGGGCCAGACGTCCAAGCCGCCGACGTCCGAGCCGACGGGCCTCAACCGTGACATGCTCTCGCTGCTGGGCGGCGACGTGCTGGCCGTCTATTCGTATTCGCCGGTGGAGTCCGGTCAACAGTTCGGCCAGTCGATGATGGGGCTGCTCAGCGCCGCCGGCATGCTGGGCGTGTTCAAACCCGATCAGCAGGTTCTCGCCGACACGGTTTCGGTGATCGCCGAGTTGAGCAAGTTCCCGCACGTGCTGGCCCTCTTCGACGTGGCGAGTCAGCCGACCGGCGGCGAGGGGTCGTTCCGGCTGGACCATTTCTCGATGGCCCTGCTGGTCCAGGGCGGCGACTACGCGGCGCAGCTTTCGCTGCTCAAGAAGACCATCGATCATTACTTTGACAGCGAGAACGCGACGATCTCATGGGTGGGCGAAGGGGCGGCGCGGCGCCAACGGCTGGTGATGCACCACATGCCCGAGTGGGATGTCTGGGAGTGGGGACAGGTGGGCGACCTGTTCGTCTTTACCGTCGGGCCGGGCGCGTACGAACGGATCATCGCCAACGCCGCCGCGGCCGATCAACCGGGTCGCCTGACGGATGTCCCGATGATCCAGCGGGCGGAACTGCACGACCAGGAGATGGACCATCGGCTCTGGCTGTTGTACTTGAACGTGCAGGAACTGGACCGCAAGCTCCAGCCGGTGCTGGGCGAATACTACGATCAGGTGTTGGCGGCTTTGAAGTTGAGCCTCGGGGACGAGGGCAACGCCAGGCAGGTGATCCTGACCGCGGGCTATCGTCAGCGGGCGTTTGTCAGCAAGCTCTATACCGCCTGGCCCGACCGGGCGGAGTACGGGTACCTGACGATCGGATTGGAGAAGGGCGATCCGCTGCTGGCTCTGGTTCCGCCGGAGGCGACGTCGTACGCGGTGGCGTCGGCGAAGGTCAGCGACATTGTGGCGTGGGCGACCAACAGCTACCTTTCCACCCGCAACCCGCGGCGACGGGAAAGGATGGTGGCCAATTACGAGCGGGTGGTGGCTGAGGCCGGACTCGATGATGTCTACGCCCAGCTTTTCGACCACCTGGGTCCGGAGGTGATCATCCACGACTGGCCGGCGCATCCGTTCAACTGGCCGTTCGCCAAGACGATCCTGGTCTCGCACGACGGCAGCCTGGAGGTGCGCAAGGTCTGGCCGCGGGTGATGGGCGTGTGGCAGCGGCTGTTGAACATGCTGAACGCTCCGGAGCCGAACGAGACGGGGTTGGAGTCGGCGTCGTGGGGCGAGTCGCTGTTCCAGCTTCAGTTGAACCGGACGGAAGAGGGGATCTGGTTTCTGCACGTCGGGCCGCTGGTGCTGGCGGCGGGGGCAATGACCGATCAGCATCTGGTGATCAGTTGGTCGGCGCCCGCGGTCGCGCACAACATGGCGTACCTCCGGAAGATCGAGATGCCGACGAGCCGCCCGGCGATCATCCCGGCGCCTTGACGGGCCGGACGTATGCTCCTGTCGCCGACGTGGTATAATGGCGCCGGCGAACGACAGGAGACTGGCCATGAAGAGGCTTTGGGGACTCTGTGCGGTGTTGCTGGCGGGCGGCTGCTCGCAGGTGAGCATGGAGTCGTTTACCGATCCGGATTTCCGCGAGGCGACGTATCGGCGGGTGATGGTGGCCGCGGTGTTTCCGGACCTGGACCGTCGCCGGGCGGCGGAGGCGGCGTTTGTCCGCGCCATGGCGGAGTCGGACGCCGAGGCTGAAGCGTCGCTGGAGTATCTGCTGCCGACCCGGCAATACAGCGACGACGAAGTCCGCGAGATCCTCTTGCGGCACAATTTCGACGCGGTGCTGACGGTTCGGCGGACGGAACGCTGGCAGGAGGAGGAACACGTTCCGGGCCCCGGACCGTACTACTATCGTCCTTACGGGACGCTGGGCGCGGACATTTTCTACTATCGCGGAGGGTTTGGCTTCTACGAGCCGTACCCGTACGACCGCGGATACACGGTGACCGAAACGCACCTGCGGCACGAGATCAACTTGTACGATGTGGCCTCAAAGCGGATGGCGTGGATCGCCACGTCACACGCCACGATCGACGACCCATCCGACCTCAAATCGCTGTACAAGGCCTTGGCGATGGAGGCGGTGGAGCGGCTGATCGAAACGGGATTGGTGCCGCTGGCCGTGGCGGCCGAGTGACTTCGACGGCTTGGCTGGAAAAATCCGGGTTTTCGCTTGCTACCGAACTTATGTTAGGTTACAATGTCTGCCGACGACGGAGGGTTCGGCATGACGAACAAGCGAAAGGGCCAGTTACCCTCGCCCAAGCAATTGGAATTGCTCAACTTAATGACGCAGTTCCAGCGGGATCGCGGGTATTGTCCGAGCATGGACGAGATGGGGCAGATGCTCGGGGTCAGTAAGGTCACGGTCTATCAGCACGTTCGGGCGCTGGAGCGCAAGGGGTTGATCACGCGGCTTCGGCATAAGGCCCGGTCGATCCAGGTGGTGGCGGATAAGGCGCCGGCTGCGGCGCCGAAGTCGGGTTGGTCGCTGCCGCTGATGGGCAACATCGCAGCGGGCACGCCGATCGAGGTCTACGAGGTGGCCGACGCCATTGACCTCGAGCAGTTCTTCGCCCATCCGGAGCGGATATACGCCCTGAAGGTCGAAGGCGAATCGATGATCGACGAGCAGATTCGCGACGGCGACTACGTGGTGGTTGAACCGCGGCGCGAGGCGACGCAGGGCGAGACGGTGGTGGCCCGGCTGCCGGACGGCGAGATCACGCTCAAGAAGTTTTTCCGGGAGAAGGGCCGGGTGCGTCTGCAGCCGGCCAACGCGAACCTCAAGCCGATTTACACCAAACAGGTGGACATTCTCGGTGTGGTGATCGGGCTGCTCAGGAAGTACTGAGGGCGGCGGATCAGGGTCTCTACGGCCGGTGCCATTGGGTGCACTTGGCGCAGAGGGAATTGGAGTCGTATCGGCCGCTGCGGTGATCGCTGCGCAACTGGCCGAGCGGGCCGTTGTGCCACAGGTCGGTCAGCGGCTTGTCGCCGAGATTTCCAGCGGGGTTGGCAGCGAGGAAATCGACGTCGCAAAGCGGAACCGTGCCGTCGGCGAGGACGGTCATGCGCGACCAGAGGCGGCGGCAGGGCCGCCGCTGCGGACCGGCCATCGAGCTGACGGCCAGGTCGGCCAGTTGGCCGGCGTAGTCGCAATAGCCGGCGATCACCGCGGCGCCGACCTTGTTGAGCCATGTGTCGTAGAATGGCTCCATCAGGTCGAGGGTCTCGTGCGTCTTGAGCATCTCGGGCACGACCAGCGGCAGCGGCTGGCGGCGCTCGTGGCGCGAGCGGATCAGCCGTTCAATTCCCGCCAGAGCGTCTTCGTAGCAATCTTGGCCGAAGGCCTGGGCATAGCGTTGGCGATCCGGCACATCGAGCAGGACGGACACGATATCGATGGGCAGATCGACCAGCATGTCAGCCGTCGGTTCGTCGAGCAGGCCTGTCGTGTTCAGGCAGATGCCCCAGACGCCCGCGTTGTGCAGATCCTGGACGATTTCGGCGAACCTCGGATGCCGCGTCGGTTCGCCGAAACCGCCGAGACAGACCAGCAGATCGTCGCACTCAGCGGTCAGCTTTGCGATCTGATCGATCAGCCGGCCGGCGTCGATCGGGCCGCGCGGCCCAGGCGCCGGACGAATCGATTTGGGCGTCGGCCAGCCGGCGACGAGTTCGGCTTCGATCTCATCGGGCCAGCGGCTCAGGTGGGGCAGGCCCTTGTCGCGGACCCACCGGCAGATGCGATCGGCGCCGAGTTCCTCGTCGGTCAACTCGTCGAGCATGGCCTCGATCAGGCCGAGCGACCGCTTGTTGTCGCCGATCAGGCGAACCGGCGTCTGGATCACCGCCGGGTCGATCACGATGTTGCATGGTTTGGCGATGATATCGGGTTTGGGCGCGTCCGGCCGATAGACCAGGGCTGAGCCCAGAAGCTGGCTGGTCTGGCCCATCTGACTGAGCAGGTCGGCGGCCACGACCACGCCGGAAAGGCCCGGCGGGGCCTGCGTGAAGAACAGCTTGTACTCGTCGCGGTACTGGCGGTAGTGGGCGATCTGGCGCGAGAGCAAGTGCGGATCGACCACGACGGCGGAGGCGGGAACCGAAAGCACCGCTTCGGCGCGCGAGGCCTTGGCCACCTCGTGCAGCACCGCGGGCAGGACCTCCTCATCAAAGCCGCACGCGCCGAGCAGCCCGCCTCGCCAGCAGGTCTTGGCCCACTTGCGAGAGGCCTGGACGCCCGGCCAGTAGCGCGGCGGGTCGAACCGGGCCTTCAGGATTTCCGCCCGCGTCCCGGCGACCAGGCGGCCGATGATCTCTTCGTGTTCGGGCTGGCAGAAGACGACGATGCCGGCGGCGCCTTCGACGCGTTCCAGGCGGCGGATCGTCCGGCGGAGCACCGGCTCGCCGCGCAGCGGGCGGTCGAGCTTGGCGGGCAGTCCCATCGGCGAACGATCGGGATCGGCCCAGACGGCGATCACCACGCGTGAGTCATTTTCCGCCGTCATCGGCTGCTCCCTCGGCTTGCTTCGCCTCAATGCGCGACAGGCCGTCGCGCAGGACTTTCTCCAGATCGTCGCAGCCGCGGACCACCGCCTCGACGAACTCGACGTCGCGCTGAAGCTGGCGGCGGGCGCGCTCCGCGCCCTGCTCGCGCGACGCCTGGTTGATCCGGTCGCTGCGGAATCGCCGCAGGTCGGCCAGGGCTGAAACGTCGCAGACCATCCGCAAAATGCGGTGGTGCATCGAGACCTTCGAGCGGATCTGGTCGATCTTGACGATCCGTCGGTTGAATTCCTCCGGCCGGTCGAGCAGGCCTTCGAGCTGCTTGAGCAGTCCGACCGTCTCTTCCGAGAGCTTGCGGAATTCGTCCACTTCTTCCAGACGCTTGCCTAACTGCTCAGCGGCCTCGGCGAGACGCTGCGGCTCGTACCATGTCTGATCCTTCAGGTAGTTGAATCGCTGCGGATCGATCGGGCGGGTGCAGTGGCGGTCGATCGCCTCACGCAAGGTCATCGGCTCGGCGCCGAGTTTCTTTGCTCCGCCCTCGGTGGCGTCGATGACGGTGGTGCGGGTCTGGGCGAAGTCGCGCTCGAACTGCTGGAGGTAGGTGAACATCTGCTCGTCGGTGTAGATTTCGCGGCCGTCCTGATCCTGGACCTTGCGGAGGATCGAACGGTGGCGGACGATCCGCTCCCACTCCTTCATCTCGATCGTGGAAAAGCGGTTCAGTTCGACCGACCACATGTCGTGCATGGCGTTGCCGGGCGAGTAGTACATGTTGCCGCCGAAGGCGAGGTCCTGGCCGATCAGAATGACCGGATCGGCCCCGATGAACTCCGCCAGGTAGAACGCCAGGTGGGCCACCGTGCTGCCCGCGGTGATGCCGATCCGCTTGCGCGCCGCCGGCCCGAGGCACTGTTCGGCGAAGTCGTTTTTGAGCAGGCTGATCTTGCCGCGAAAGACGTCGGGCACCTTCCAGTTGACCTTCGGCTCGGCCACCAGGTGGATGTCGCTGAAGTCCTCGATGCCCTCGAAGAAACGGCACGAGAGTTCGTGATAGTCCAGCGACACGACGAAATCCGGCGGCACGCCGAGTTTCAGCAGCGTCTTGAGCGTGGTCTGGACGGCGATGATGACCGCTTTGCCCTTGGCCTCCTTGAGCAGATCGATGTTCTTGGCCAGCGACGGACCGGCTGAGACGATGATGGCGGGGTATCCGGCGAAGCGGCCCTTGAGCGTGTCGGTGCTCGGGCAGCCGTGGTAGGCCCAGAGGTTGTTGACGACGTTTTCCTGGGTGATGCGGCTGTTGCCGATCAGCGTGACGAACGCCATCCGGGCGAAGGCCATGTAGTCGGCGATGAACGAACGCATCTGGGTGTGGAACTCGGCTTGCCACTGCTTGGTGTAGGTCAAAGCGGCCAGTTCGGTGCCCAGCGTCATGGTGGCCGAGTGGCACGTCAGCCGCTTGTGCAGCAGGGCCTTGTCGAGCCGCTCGATCAGGACCAGCCGTCCGCGCTTGATCGCGTCGGCGAAGTCGAGGTTGCCCAAGGCCGCCCGGATGACCGAGGCTTGAGGCTCCAGGACGATCACCACCGTCTGATCGCTGGTCCGGTCGAGGATCTCCCTGACTTGGTAACCCAACCCGAACCCGGAGACGAAAAAGACGAAGTTCTTGTCGAGGTCGAGGCGGTCGACGAAGGTCTTGGCCTCCGCCGCCGGGTCGTAGCGGCTGTGAAGGAAGATTTCGCGGCCGTCTTCGAGTCGGACGCGGGCGGTGGCCTGGCCGTTTCTGGCCGGCAGCAGTTCGAGACGCGGATCGTCGGGCAGATTGTCGAGGGTCTGGGCCAGCGCCAGGTCGATCCGGTACAGCGCCCGGAAATTCCTGACCAGGATATCGGCCTTGAGTTGTTCTCCGCTTGCCGCCTCGGCGACTGTCATCCGTGACCCACTCTCGGCAGTATGTACGGCCCTCGCGGCAGCACCGCGACCCGCGAGGTCTGTTGCGACGTTCGTTCGACCAGTGCCTTCACCGCTTCGGCGGCGTCCCGCCGGCCCACCAGATCGAAGGCGGGCGTCACGTGGCACCGCCGCTGATCTTCGACGTCGATGCCGTCGGCGACCAGGACTAGGCCTTCACGGCTGGTCTTCTCCAGCACCCGCGTCTGCAACTGGAATTCCCACTGGTCCTTTTCGACCCGATCGCGGGCGAAGATGTCCCGCAGGAATCGTTGGTAGTCATCGGCATACTCGAACATGATTCTTCGACAATTATCGGACCCAAAGCCTTGCCGGCACCCGCTGACCGTGATGACGGTTCCGCCCTGGCGGACGAAGTCGCCGCCCGCGACCATGCCCTTGACCGTCTGGTAAAAGGTGGTGTCCAGCGGATAGCCGCCGCCGGAGACGAAGACGGTATCGAAGCGCTCGGGGACGGTCACAGCCATGTGCTTTTCGACGAAGCGAACGCCTTCGGCGTGAGCGGCTTCGAGGTCGCCGGTGAAAATGCCGGTGATCTGGCTATCCGCATCAACTGTAACGTTAAAAATGAAGTCTGGCTTTGCGATTCGGGCCACTTCGAGGGCCTCTCGATGGCAGGGGTTGCCGTCCAGGATACCGGTTGCCGTGCGGGGATCGGCCACGAAATGCGGGCCGTGGAACTTCTGGACCGTGTCCAGGTCGACCAGTCCGGGACAGATCGATTTGCGGCCGCCGGAGAACCCAGCCATCAGGTGCGGTTCGATGAACCCGGTCAGGATCCGCAGGCCCGCGTTGGCGTAGACGGCGTCGATCTGAACCGCGGTGCCGCTGCTGGTGCGGGCTTCGAGGGCGACGAGGGTCTCGGGGGCGTCGGCCCGGTGGTCGACGATCCGGTACCGATCGAGGATCGTCTGGCCTACCAGTTCGACGTGCTCGGCCCGGGTCGAGGGCCGGTGCATCCCGGTGGCGACGAGGATGACGATTTGTTCTTTCGTAAATCCCGCTGTCTCCAGGGTTTCCAGGATGATGGGGAGGAACAGGCGGTTGGGCACGGCCCGCGTGATGTCGGAGATGACCACCACCGCGCCGCGCGACCGGTCGGCCCGGCGGGCCAGGTCCAGCAGCGGCGCGGCGCCGATGGGCACCGCCAGGGCCTGCCGCACGGCTGGGTCGATGTCCGTAATCGCGGGTGGGTCGTGGGGCTCCAGGATCGCCCACTCGGCGGGCACGTCAAACTCGATCCGCGACCGATCGTAGAGCAGGTAGGTCTTTTTCGAGGGCATGGGAGGTCCTATCCTTCTGTCCGCTATCCGCCCAGCAGGATCGCAAGGATCGTCTGGGCCGGCTGGTAATCCTGCAGGAATTTCTGGAGGTCTTCATTGAACGCCAGGGTCATGTTGATCGTGTTGAACGCCGCGTGGGCGAGGATCGGAGCGATCAGGCTGCCGCGGTAGATAAACAGGACGGAGAACACCAGCGAGACCAGGGCGATCTGCACGACCGCGA
>JAAYCJ010000064.1 GCA_012729815.1 Phycisphaerae bacterium
GGCAAGGGGCGGTTTTCTGGTGCGTCGGGACGACGCACCCTACTTGCTCCGATCCGACTGTCCGGTTTGCCAGCGG
The DNA here is from genome assembly GCA_012729815.1 of Phycisphaerae bacterium. Taxonomy (NCBI): domain Bacteria; kingdom Pseudomonadati; phylum Planctomycetota; class Phycisphaerae; species Phycisphaerae bacterium. The sequence goes on from JAAYCJ010000064.1 coordinate 77, forward strand.
ACCGCGTCGACCTCTGCGGGAGGCGTGTCGGGACGATCAGCGGTTAGGGGCAACTTCTGTGGTTGGCCGATCGTGCCTGCCCGAACGATGCCTGGCCCGGATTGGTCGATGGGCGAAGGGGCAGGCACGAGGCCTGCCCGTACGGGGGTGGATGATTTGGAGCGTTGTTGTTTAGACGGTGTCGGCGACGTCGGCTTGGAAGTATTTGGCCAGGTCGTTTGGGAGCGGGGGGACGTCGCAGGGTTTGCCGTTGTTGCGGAGGGATTCGGTGGCGCAGCAACCGGCGGCGACGGCGTATCGTCCGGCGACGGCGGAGGTGGCGATGGTTCCGCCTTGGCGGACGTAGCGGACGAACTCGGCGACGATTTTGGGATCGGCTCCGCCGTGGGTGCCGCCCTCGCGCGGGATGTAGTGCTGCTCGGCGCCGTAGGGGTTGTAGCGGTCTTCGCGGCGGTTCCAGACTCGGATCACGCAGTGGCCCGGGTCGTCGCCGAAGTTTTCGAGTCGGCCCTCATCGCCGATGAAGGTGTAGTTTCGCCACGCATCCGGGGCGAAGTGGCACTGCTGATAGGAGGCGAGAACGCCGCTGTCGAGCTGCATGAGGACCATGCTGAGGTCTTCGACGTCGGCGGCGGGGTTGAGGCCCTTCTGGGCGCGGGGCGGCCAGATTTCGGTGGGCTGCCACGAGACGGTGCCGGTGCGGCGTGAGGCGTCGCGGTCGGCCACGCCGCCGTAGACGGCGAGGGTTCCGAAGGCGGTGACGGTGCGGCTGTAGCCGCGGCAGAGCCAGTGGAGGACGTCGATGTCGTGGGCCCCTTTCTGGAGGAGGAGGCCGGTGGATTTGGCGCGTTCGGCGTGCCAGTCCTTGTAGTAGGCGTCGCCGCCGTAGGAGACGAAGTGCCGGCACCAGGCGGCTTTGACGTTGCCGATGGCGCCGGCGTCGATGAGCTGTTTCATTTTTCGCACGACGGCCATGTGCCGCATGTTGTGTCCGAGGTAGAGCTTGACGCCGCGCTGGCGAGCGGCGCGGAGCAATCGGTCGCAGCCGTCGATGGTGATGGCCATCGGTTTTTCGAGGTAGACGTGCTTGCCGGCGTTGAGGGCGGCCAGGGCGTGCTCTTCGTGGCAGAAGTCGGGCGAGGTGACGAAGACGGCGTCGACGTCGCTTCGGGCCAGAAGCTCGCGGTAGTCGGCGGTGGCGAAGGCCTGGGCGCCGTAGCGCTGCTGGAAGTCGGCGAGGGCCTTTGGGCTCACGTCGGCTCCGGCGACGATACGCGATCCCTGTTCGGGCTGATGGGCGTGGCCGGCCAGTTCGCCGCGTCCGCCGACTCCGATGACTCCGATGCGAAGTTCGCTGACGGTCATGTCGTGCTCCTTAAATGACCGGTCTTGTTTACCGAAGCGCGGCTGGAAATGCCAGTGAAAGGTTTGGGGCTTTTGGGGGGCTGTGGAAGGAGAACGATCAATCCGGGGATTCGATCGTCAACAGCCCGGGAATCGTTTTCCGGTGCGTCGGGACGGCGCAGCCTACGTTTGGAGGTCGCGGAGGACGTCGGCGAGGGTGTAGTCGCCGAGGGCGGCGCGGACGCGGTCCTTGACGCGGCGGACGGCCTCGGCGACGTTGGGATCGGCTTTGGTCGGCGGTTCGAGGCGGTCGTCCTCGGGCAGGAACTGCATGATGTGCGGCACGCTGATTTTTTCGGGCGGGCGTGCCAGGACGTAGGCGGAGGTTTCGGCTTGTCGCTCCACGCAGGTGACCACGCCCATCGCCGCCAATTGGTCCATGATCTTGTTGACGGTGGGGCCGGGCAGTTCCAGGCGGTGGACGATCCGCTGGAAGCTCAGCGGGCCTTCACCGGCGGCATAGGCGCGGGCGACGGCGACGGCTCCGGCGAGGACCTCGATCGGGCCGAGGGTGATTTTTTCGGCCAGTTCGGCGGCCTCCATGTGGGAGACGTTGGCCCACGTGTAGGCGATCTGTCCGCCGAAGAGGAAGATCAGCCACGAGAGGTAGAGCCAGAACAGGAACAGCGGCAGGAGCCCCAGGGCGCCGTAGAGGTTTCCGGTGGCGACGAACCGGCTGACGTAGAAGGTAAAGCCGCGTTCGGCGATCATCCAGAGGGCCAGGGCCACTCCGGCTCCGAACGCACAGGCGGAGATATCGGTCCGCACGTTGGGCACGATGCGGTAGACGGTGGCCAGCACGATGATACCGACAAGCGCGTTGCCGATCCATCCGAGCACGACCACGACAAAGCGCAAGGCCGGCATGCCTTCGAGGGCTCCGGCGGCGGCGTTGGCCAGGAAGACGGCGGCGGCGACGGCGATGGGGGCGAGCGTCAGCGCGCCCCAGTAGAGCAGCAGGCGGCCTCCGACGGTGCGGGCCTGTCGGGCCTCGAAGATCCGGTTCAGCGCCCGTTCGAGGAGGAGCATCAGCGTGATGCTGGCCCAGATCAGGACGATCGCGCCGATCGGACCGACCGCGCCGAGGGTGAGTTTTTCCTGGACGCCTTCGACGGTGTCGATGATCCAGTCGGTGGCGGTTCGCTGTTGGAGGATGGGCGGCTCGCCGGCGGCATCCGGCTGGGTCTGGGGGGCGAGGGTGATCTGTGAGAAGCCGGCGGCGGTCAGGACGCGGCGGAGTTCGGATTTGCTGTCCTCGAGGACGCCGATGGAACTGGCGATGGTCATGGCCAGGACGAGGGCGGGGACGAGGGCGAAGATGGTCTGGTAGGAGAGGGCGGCGGCCACGTCGAAGGCATTGGTCACGCCGAGGCGGCGGAAGGAGTATCGCCACAGTTGGATTTGGAATCGCAGGATTCGGCTGACGCGATCGAGTTCGTTTCTGGGCGAGCTCATCACTCGCCGCAGGTAGTTTCTGGCTCGTCCGAAGAGGCCCATGCGATCACTTTCGCTTTCGTTCCCGCGGTTTGGACTTGGATTCGTCCTCACTCTTGTCCTGTTCTTCGACGATGTCCTTGATCCGTTCCTTTATTTTCTCTTGCGGGGTTTGCCTGGGGGCGGGCGTGGGCGTCGGCTCGGCGCGTCGCCGCGGCCGGGGTTCGGTCGGCGTCTCGGTCTTCTGGCCGGGCTTGATGATATCGCCGATGCGTTCCTCGGCTTGGCGTTTGAGGATTTGCTCGGCGGCCTTTTTGATCAGCGGTTTGACGTCCACCTTGTCCCATCGCACTTCCGGGCTGAGGCGATTGCCGGCGAGCGGAAGGCGGATGGGGACGGCTTGGAGGATGGAGGCATAGTCCTCGACGGGCCCGCTGACGCCGGCTTTGCGCAGCAGTTCGGCGGTGATCGGCACGGAGACGAACAGGTTGACCGCGCCGTCAAAGGCGACCGATCCGCTGAACGCCAGTTGATTTTCGGGTCCGAAACTGACGAGGAAGTCGTCGTAGAAGATTCGTCCTTCGCGGATGGTGAAGTTCAGGTCGCTGGCGGTGACCTGGTGGGTGGGAGCATCCTGCGGCTGGCCTTGCGGCTGGCCCTGCGGCTGGTTCGGGGTCTGCTCTTTCGTGCCGGACGACTTGATAAGCAGAGCCAGAAAACCTGAGGGCGTGAGCTTGAGCTTACTGAGGGCCAGGGTGCCGGAACCGGAACCGCCGGTGTAGAGGGCCTCGCCCAGCGGGAGCTCGATGTCGCGGGTGGTCAGGCCCATCGTGCCTTCAAGCCGGGTCAGCGAGGCGAAGAGCGGGTTGACGCGGCTGAGCAGTTCCTTGCCGATCTCCTGATCGACCTGGACGTTGTCGATCAGTTGGACCTGGCCGGGCAGCCGATAGACGGGCGTGTCGCCGGCGAGGTCGATCTGTCCGGCGAGGCGCAGCGTGCCGCCGGAGGCGGGCACCGCGGTTTCGGGCACGGCCAGGATTGAATTCTCCAGGTGGGGCAAGAGCGCGGCCTGGCCGAGTTCGAGGCCGGTGACTTCGCCCGACTCCCATGCAACTCCGACATCGGCCTGCAGCGTGCGGAACTCGGGTTCGGCCAGCGGTCCGGTGACCGTGAACTCGCGTGACGGATTGCCCTGGAGGGCGAGCAGGTCTTTGGTGCCCGGAGCCAGCTCGTGCAGCAGCGTGGTGAGTTCGGCCCACGAGGCGGTGTATTGGCCGGAGAGGTCGAGGATCCGGCGGGTCAGGTAGTCGGCGATCGTGCCGGTGATCGCAGCGGTCAGCGGCGTGGAGGTCAGCTTGGTTTGCCGCAGGGTGATCGTCTGGTTGTCGGTGTCGGCTGAGAGGTCATGCTCGAAGACGATGCGATCCTCGGTGAACTTCTTTTCGCCGCTTCCGGCTTGGAAGTTGGCGACGGTGGCGGTTCCTTTTACGTCCACCATCTGGCCGGAGGTTTTGGCGGAGGCGTTCCATTGGAGTTGGCCGTCGACGGCGGGCGGTTGCTCCCATTCGGCGAAGGGTTGAGCGGCGGCCAAGGACGCGCCGACGTCGGCGCTGACTTGCAGTTGTCCTTCCATCGTCGTCTGCTGCGTCCAGGCGAGTTGGGCATCCTCGACGATTGCCTGGACGAGGCCCTGCGAGCGGGCCTCGAAGCGTTCGAGCGAAAGCTGGCCTTGCGGCGGGGCGATGCGGAGGTTGGCCAGTTGGAATTCGATCGGGGCCTGGCCCACCGGCTGATCCTGGATAGTCAGGTCGCGGATGGCGCCGTCGCTGTTGATCGCGTAGGCGTTCTGGTCGGCGGGGCGTGACATCGTGGCCTGCAGTTGCAGGCTTCCGGTCGCCGAGCGGAGGTCTTCGTTCTCGAGGCCCAAGACCTGGACCAGATCGCTGATCTGCGAGGAGTTGACATCGGCCCGGACGGTCATCGCGCCGGTTTTGGCGTTGAGGTCCATCGACACGGCTGCGGTCGTCGTCTGGTTGACGGAGAGCTTGGCCTGGTCGATCCGCAGGGTCTGGAGGGCCTGGTCTTCGAGCGTCATCGCGATCGGCCCGTCGATCGTCGCCTGCTGGGCGCGGATTTCGGTGCCTTCGGCGGCGTAGAGCAGGTCTTCGGCGCGGGCGTTGAGGTTGAGGTTGAGCCGCTGGTCGTCGGGCCGGGTCAACGTGAATTGTCCGCTGGTTTGGCCGGCGAGCTGGAAATCGCCGAGCGTGACGATCTGGTTGATCTGGCGGTGGAGTTGGGCGAGGTCGGCTTGGAACTGGCCGGTCAGGTCGTTGATCGTCCCGTTGGCTGAGACGGTGGCGAACTGCGACTGGAGATCGGCCTGGTTGACCTTCAGGCCCGTGCCTTCGACGACGACCGCGTCGGCGGTCAGTTCGACCGGCTGGAGTTCGACCGGCTGGCCGTTCTGCCGGGCGGTCAGGCCGGTGAGGCGGACGTGGGCGTCGAGCGACGGGGTTTGGCCGCCGGCGGCGCGGAGGCTGTCGATCTGCAAGGTTCCGCCGGTGATCTGGACGCCTTCTCGGAGGTTCAGCAGTCCGGGCACGGCTGAGCCGAGTCGGGCCAGGTCGGCCTGGCCCTGGAGTTGCACTTCGACCGGTTCGAGGCGGCTGGGCCGGCCGTCGAGCACGGCTGAGACGATCCTGTCCCAGGAGACTTCGGCGAAGCTCGCGTCCGGTTGATAGCTGGCGTCGATCAGGACCCAGAGCGGTTTTTGGCGGATCGTGTCGACCGGCTGGGTCGGCTGATCGGCTGCTTCAACGCCGGTCGGCGCGAAGGTGGCGAAGAGGGCGGCGTCAACGGGTTCGAGTTGACCGGCTGGAGGTTGGTCTTGTCGCTGGGCGGTCAGGTCGCGGACCTGGGCGTCGATGAGGCCGCGGGGTTTGCCCTGCTCGACCCGCAGGTCGGCGTTCAGGTTGAGCGTGCCGGTCATTGGCGGCGCGCCGGCGGCTACGGCGATCGGACCGACGGCCACCGGTTCGGGAGTCTGGGCCTGCAGGTCCATGTGTCCGGCGCCGAACTGGAAGCTGCCGTCGGGGAACATGTCCTGGAGGTTAAAGCGGCTGGTCAGTTGGCCGCCCTGGGTCAGTGTCAATTGGATTTGGCCCTGGAGGTTGTTGAGGGTATCGACGTCGACGCGGCTGTCGAGGTCGCGGATCTCGGTCTCCTGCCCGTCGGGGCGGACGATGCGGATGCTGGCGACGTTGAGGGTGAGCGTGCCGCGATAGTCGGCAGCCGGCGGCTGGTTGGGCTCGGCTGGGGCCGGCTGAGGCGACTCGACCGCCTCGGCGATCGAGACCGTCTGGTCCTGTTGGTAGACCACCAGTTCGGCCACGTCGGCGTCAAGCTGGCCGAATTGCTGGTAACCGGTGATCAGGGCCCAGAGACCCTTGGACCAGGCCAGATTGCCCGCGAGCACCGGACGGCCCTGCGGGTCGTAGAGCCGCAGGCCATCCACCGAGCTTGGTCCGGTCCAGGTCAGCGAGAGATCGGCGGCTTCGGCCTGTCCGGCGATGTAGGAATTGACGAGCGAGGTAACCACCGGCGGACCGAGTCCGGTTGAGAGGATGTAGGGCGCGGTCAGGACCAGGACGATCAGCACCGCGGCGATCACCAGCAGGACCCACGGCCAGCGGCGGCGTCGCTTTGGCGGCTGCTGTGAGGCGGGATTGTCCGTATGGTTTTGTCTGGAGCTCATGGCAGGACCCCCTTTCATGCTCGTTGGCGGCCGCCGAACCGGGCCTCGGGGCCGATGATGTTTCCTTTTTGTATTATGGCGGGCGTCCGGAGCGGTCTCAAGGGTAATGTGGGATGACGACGGCTGTAGGAATCCGCATGTTGCTGATATGTCACCCGTGATTGTCCTGACGCGGGTTGGCGAGTATGATAAGGGTTTTCCCGCGCGCGGATGCGTCGGGTAAGGTCGGCCAGGAAGGTGCAGGCGGCGATGTCGCTGGTGATTGCCGAGAATATTACGATTTCGTACGGACCGCAGCAGGTGCTGCGGGAGGTGTCGTTTCGTCTTGGCGAGGCGGAGCGGATCGGGCTGGTGGGGGCGAACGGGGCGGGCAAGACGACGCTGCTGAAGATCGTGGCTGGGATGCTTGAAGCGGACGACGGGCAGGTGCACCGGTCGCGCGGGCTGCGGATCGGCTATCTGCCGCAGTCGCCGCCGCGGGTGGATGGCGGGACGGTACACGGGGCGATGCTGGAGGTGTTCGCGGATTTGCGGCAAACCGAGGTCGAACTGCACGAGATGGCGGCGGAACTGGCTGAGCGGCAGGACGATCAGGAGCTGCTGAAGCGCTATGGAGCGGCCCAGACGGCGTTTGAGGCTCGCGGCGGATACGACTATCTCAAACGGATCGAGCTGGTGCTTGAAGGGTTGGGGTTCGATCGATCCGGCTGGGATCAGCCGTTGGCCCAGCTCAGCGGCGGTCAGCGGACGCGGGTGTATCTGGGCACGCTGCTATTGGCTGATCCGGACGTGCTGATGCTCGATGAGCCAACCAATCATCTGGACCTTGACTCGGTGGAGTGGCTGGAGTTCTGGCTGCGGTCGTTTCGGGGGGCGGTGGTGGTGGTTTCGCACGATCGGTATTTTCTGGACCGCGTGACGCAGAACACGTGGGAGATCGCGTTCGGGCGGCTTGAGACGTATCGCGGGCCGTACAGCGAGTACGTCGAGAAGCGTGCGGCGCGGTACGAGGAGCGGATGCGGGCGTGGGAGAATCAGCAGGAGTACATCCGCAAGGCGCGGGATTTCGTGGCCCGTTACGCGGCCGGTCAGCGGTCCAAGCAGGCCCGCGGACGCCAGACGCGGTTGGAGCGGTTTCTGGAGAACGAGGCGGTGGATCGGCCGCAGGCGAGCCGGACGATGAATTTGCGGCTTGAGACCAAGGAGCAGACGGGCGACCTGGTGCTGCGGGCGACGGATTTGGCGGTTGGGTATGAGGCGGGCCGTCCGCTGGCGTCGGCGGAGTGGCTGGAGGTTCGGCGTGGCGAGCGGGTGGCGATTGTCGGGCCCAACGGGATCGGCAAGACGACGCTGCTGCGGACGCTGATGGGCGAGCTTGCGGCCCTGAGCGGGCAGGTGCGTCACGGGGCGAACGTGAAGTTCGGGTATCTCTCGCAGACGCACACGGAACTGCGGCCCGAGTTGAGCGCGCTGGACTCGGTGCTGGAGGTGGAC
>JAAYCJ010000065.1 GCA_012729815.1 Phycisphaerae bacterium
GCAGGCGTCCCAGAAGCTCACGTAATTGACCGGGCGATTGGCATAGTCGGATGCGACGGAGTAGCGATAGTCATCCGGGCTGCCCGTCCGCTCGATCTTGCAGCCATAGGTGCTCGACCACATATTTGCGTTGTACAGCGCGTGCGTATCGGTCTTGGCTACGGCATTGAGGAACTCGCAGTACTGGCCGGCTGTCACTTCGTACGTGCCGATGTTGTATGAGTAGGGGACGGCCCCGTGGCCGGTCGTATCGGCTGTGTTCCCCGGGTCGCCAACCGGGACGGTATCGACGGTGATCGCCGAACCGGCCACCGTCAGCAATAAGAACGTACCTACCACCACCGTCAGGATCGTCTTCACGCCCGTACCTCCTGTAGAGAAGCTCACGCCACCGCTGCAGGGTTTGCAGGCCGCTGCGCAGTAAAAACGCGTGGGAGAAGGCCGACGCTCTCTCTCCACGCGTTTTTGTCATGTGGAGCATAGCGGTTTTTTGGGGAAGGAGTCAAGAGGGTTCGTTTGGGGGCATCAGGGTGAAAGGCGTTTTTCGCGGGCCGGGGCCGCCCTACGCGTTTCCGGCGTTGGGTTCGCGCGGGACGGTCTGGGTCCCCGCGTGCGCGGGGATGACAGAGAGGGAGGGTGACGCGATGGAGACGGGGAGAGGAGGCGGAGGGGAGGAAGGGCAGGTGGGTTGCCCTTCCTTCCGTCCGTTTATGTTAGGAGGTGACTGTCGAGGGTTAGTCCTTTGTTGGCGGGGTGGTGGGTTGGGTTGTGGGTTGGGCGGATTGGCGGAGGGCTTGGAATTTGTTTTGGTCGGTGATGAGTTCGGCGTGGCCGTCGGCGAACCCGACGGCGAGGCCGTGTTCGGGCCAGGTGTCGAAGGCTTCGTGGACGATCAGGGTCTTGGCGGGATCGGCGAGGCGGTCGAGCGGGGCGGCTGGGGGCAGGTAGACGTATCCGATCGGCTGTTGCGGGTGTTTGGGGTTGACCAGGAATTGCGGGTTGAGGACCTGGGATTGCGTGAGGTCGTGGAGGGAAGAGGGCGGCTGGCCGCTGCGTTTGTCGGCGTAGCTGTGGATGGCGATGAGGATCTGGCGGATGTGGTTCATGGAGGCGAGTTGTTCGGTTTTGTTTCGGGCCTGGTCGACGGCGGGCGTGAGGGCGCGGAGGAGGTCGTTGATCTGGGCGTCGTCGAAGGCGAGGGTCAGTTGGTCGTTTTCGACGGCGGGCGCGACGGCGGTGAGCCACTTGGCGGCGTCCGGCGCGGTTTGCGGAAGGTTGAGTCCCAGGACCATGGCGTTGAGTGTCCAGGTGAGCAGGCCTGAGATGGCGGTGGCGGCTTGTGGATCGGAGGCCTGGACGACGAGTTTGAGGGCGATGGCGGGCGGCGGGTCGATGCCGAGGGAGGCCCAGACGAGTCCGCGGGTCAGGACGGTGCTTGGGGCGGCGCCGACGGCGGGCGGGAGGGTTGGCATCATGGCTTCGATGACGCGGCGGCTGTCGTCGGTGAGGATGAGGGCGGCCTGAGCCGTGCAATCGCCGGTGGCGTTGAGGGCGTCGGCCAGGTGCGGGATTCGGGCGGGCTGAGTGGTGGTCTGGACGCGTTGGAGTTGTGCGGAGGAGCCGACGAAGACGACGTTGTCGATTATTTGTCCGACGACTCGGCTGGCGGGCGGGAGGGCGTCGGCGGACGAGTCTGGGGTCTGGCTACGGACGAGCATGTCGCGGATGGCCTGGGCGTCGGCGTCAGGCCGGATGGGGACGATGACACGGGGTTTGTCGGCGCCGGGGAAGTCGGCGAGGCTGACGACCATGTAGAGTTCGCGGCCGCCGGCGGCGAGGAAGTCGGCGATGAGTTTCTTGAGTTGTGGGAACTCGGGGTCTTGGGTGAGGGGCTTGTCGGCGAACTGGGAGAACCTATCGGCGATAGCGTCGAGGTCGATACGTGAGACGTCGAGCCGGACCACGGCGACGGTTTGTTCGTCGAGGAACGGATCGACGGGGGTGGTGGCGGCGGCGGTGCAAGTTGCACCGAGGAGGAACAGGCTGAGGATTTTGGGCCACATGGTATTTCTCCTGTCAGAAGGTCAACGGCTGATGGTTACGATGTAGCGCAGGCCGTGTTTGGGTTCGATGCCTTGCGGGGCTGGGGCGTCGAGGATTGCGCGGCCGTTTTCGAGCCGGTAGGCGAAGGGCCGGCCGGTGACGGGATCGAGGGGCACGGGCGCTTCGGCGACGTCGGCCAGGGACTCGGGCAGACGGCGGTCGTGTTCGGCGGCGTAGAGTCGCAGGGCTTCGACGGTGCGGAGGGCGGCGATCTGACGGTCCAGCTTGGCTGAGAGGAACAGGGCCCTTTCGAGGGCGGGCAGCAGGCTGTAGAAGGGATTGAAGTGTGTTGCCCTTAAGGTCTCGAACTCTCGCACGGCCTTTCGCATGCCGTCGCTTGCCTGTCCGTAGGGCAAATAGCTCCAGGCGGCGAGGCTCTGTTGGACGCGTTCATAGTCGTCGAGGTAGTAGATGAGGATGATCTGCTGGACGGGTTTGGCCTCGATCCGCTCGATGGTCCAGCCGTGGTCCAGGAGGTGGCGTTTGGCTTCGGGGTAGGCTTTGAGGGCCAGGAGGGTTTTTTCGATGGGCCATCCGGAATCGCTGGCGCTGCCGTCATCCATGCCGATGAGGCGGGCGAGCGCATCGATGATGGCGTCGCACTCGTCGGCGGTCATGGTGTGGGTTCGGATGTCGCGCAGCTTGGGGAAGGTCAAGTAGAGCAGGGCCATTTCGTACTGGTACGGCCGGCTCATCGAGGCCATTTGATCCGGCAGCGCGGTCAGGGCCCAGTAGAGGTTTGGGGCGTTTGGCGTCTGTACGAGTTGTTCGACCTGTTCGGCCATGAGGGAGCCGACGGCGGCGGCGACGAGCGCTTCGATGACGGTGGGCCCTTCGGCGATGTGTCCGGCCATGGCGAAACCGGTCTGGAGGTCGTCGACGGCGTCGTCGAACCGTCCGTCGAGGGCGGCCAGGCGGGCTCGCAGGGCCAGCGCCCTGGCCAGCGCCCGCAGGGATGAGAGTTCGGGCAGATGCATGGCGAAACCCTGGCTGAGCGGACGGTCCCAGTGGCATTCGCTGCGGTCGGCGGCCAGTTGGACGTAGCGGAGAGGGCCGGCGAGCTGGTCGATTGCGGCTTTGGCCTGGCCGCGATCGAGTTCGGATGCGGGTTTGGCCAGGAGGTCGGCGACGGTCTGGTTGAGTGTCTGGATGCCCTCGACGGCGGAAGCTTCGAGGGCGGCGCCATTGTAGAGGAGGGCGGCGTTGCCGGCGGTCTGGTCGAGGACGCCGGGCGCGAGTCGATACTTGAGGGTCGGAACGGGCGCAGCGGCGGGCGTGACGGCCAGTTCGACGATCCGCGGCTGGTCCTGTTGGTCGTTCTGGGTCTGGCCGATGGCCAGGGTCGTGGAGGCAAGCAGTGTCATGGCGCAGAGTATGGCCTTCATGATGGATCTCCGATCAGTTTGTCGAGGATGTTGGACTCCCAGGGCCAGCGGCCGGTTCGGTTCTGCGGAGGCGGACCGAGGAGGGTTTCGAGGTCCGCGTGCCGATCGGCAACCGGCGCGGCGGGCGGGTCCGGGAGGGCGGCGAGTCCCTTTTGGAGGACTTCGCGCCGGAGGGTGACGTAGTCGCCCGACGGATCGGGCGTCGCCTCGGCGGCTGAGGACGGAGCGAGGAGGACGGACGGCGCGAGATCGGCGGCGAGTCGCGGGGTCTGGGCCGGGTCCGGGCGGGTCGCCACGGAGAGCACCAGAGCCGCGGCGAGCCCCGCCGAGAGGACCGGCCAGAGGCCGCGCCCTTTGGGTTGGACCGAAGCGCGGCCGGCTTGGAACATCAGGCGATCGCGGTCGATGGCGACGTGTGCGGGCTGAAGGCCCGCGAGGGCCGCTTCGAGTTCGCGGTCGGCTGCGTTTAAGGGTTCGTGGTTTCGCATGGTCTATCCTCCATCATCCGTCGCAGTGACGCGAGGGCGGACTTGTATCGGCTAAAGAGCGTCGAGGTCGGGTCGTTGGTGACGGTTCCGATCTCGTCGAAGGTCAGGCCGCCCCAGATCTTAAGGATCAGCAGTTCGCGTTGCTGGTCGGGCAGTCGGGTCAGTGCGTCCTGGGCGGCCCGGGCGTCGATGAGGTCGTCCGGGCGGGCCTGGAACCAACCGGGCCTGTCGACCGCGGCGCGTTGCTCGTGGCTCTGGCGGCGGCTGAGCGACCGCGTACGGCTGATCGCGGCGTTACGGACGCTTCGGAACAGGTAGGCCCGCAGATTCACCGGGCGTCTGTGGTGGCTGACGAGGGCCAGGAAGACGTCCTGCACAGCGTCCTCAGCGGCGGCTTGGTCGAGCCATTGCCGGGCGTAGAGGACCATGGCGGCGGACCAGGTTCGGAAGCAATCGCTCAGTTCTGACGGTTCCAACCATGTCATGACATCGTCCACTCTACCTGCAAGACGCCGGCTGCGGGGATTTTTCCGAGATTCGGCGTGTCAGCGGGCGGTCGCATGGGTCCGCTGACGGTCGGGAGGAACATCGGGTCGGGCCGGGCATTAGCTGCTATTATGAATAAGCACCATTATAATACCCGCATTTGGCGATCGACAATGGCGTGTGTGCCGCAAGGTCGTGGAGAGGACCGTTGTCTGGGTGGACCTGGGAGATATGGACTGAAATCGGGGGTGAGGCGTGATAGAATGACCTTTGGCCCGAGAGGAGGAGTATGACGAATCTGGCGTTGGCGAATTTGCGACACCACCGGTTTCGGACCGCGCTGGTTGGGCTTGGTGTGGCGATCGGGGTGGGCATGCTGGTGACGATGCTGGCGCTTTCGCACGGGACGCTAGGCGAGGTGGCTCAGCGGGTCAAGAGCGTTCGCGCGGATTTGATCGTTTTGCCGGCCAAGAGTTCGCTGGTGTTCTCGGACGGGGCGCCGCTGTCGGACAAGTTTGAGTCGAAGCTGGGTGAGGTGTCGGTGGACGGCCGGCGGGTGGTGCAGCGGGTGGTGCCGGTGTTTCTGGGGATTGTCTCGGACATGGCGGGCCAGCAGCAGCGGGTGTTCGGCGTGGACGAGGGGGATTTCGACGTGTTCGCGGGCAACCGGCGGCTGGTGGAGGGGGAGGTTTTTCCGCAGAGCGGGGCGTTCAAGCGGCACGTGGAGGAACTGGCGGCGGCGGGCGAGTCGTATCATCCGGACGAGGTGGACGAGGCGGTGCTGTCGGCGGCGGCGGAGATGATTATCGACGAGCGGCTGGCGGCGGCGGGCGGGTACGAGATCGGCGATACGATCACGTTTCTGGGCCGGCCGTTTGCGATCTGCGGGGTTGTGGAGGCGGGTCTTGCGGGCCGGGTGTTTGTGCCGATCCAGGTGATCCGTCACATTCAGAACGCGGGGATGGCGTGGTCGAGTTTGTTTTTCTTGCAGGTGGATCGGGAGCTGGTGCGGTCGGAGTCGGAGGCGGGGTACAAGGGGTCGGCGGCGATGACGGTGGACGAGGCGGCGGCGCTGGTGTCGGGCGAGACGCGGCTTCGGGTTGAGCCGCTGGAGAAGTACGATCAGATGCTGTTCAACAGTTTCAAGCCGATCTACGTGTACATCAACATCGCGAACGGGATCGTGCTGCTGGTGAGTTTTCTGTTCATCATGGTGACGATGTACACGATGGTGCTGGAGCGTCGGCGGGAGATCGGGGTGTTACGGTCGATGGGGGCTGGGGCGTGGTATATCATGGGTCAGACGGTGGTTGAGGCGCTGGTGATATCGCTGTCGGGGACGGCGGCGGGGGTGGGGCTGGCGTTGGCGGCGAAGTGGGCGATCGAGCACTACCGGCCGCTGTTGACGGTGGACATCCGTCCGGCGTGGTTGGTGACGGCGGTGGCGGTTGGGATTGTGGGCGGGGTTTTGAGCGCGTTGTATCCGGGATACCGGGCGTTGCGGCTGGACCCGGTCGAGTGTTTGACGTATGAGTGAGAGCGTGACGAGCCAATCAGAGATCATCGTGTCGGCCCGGCGGGTGACGAAGTTTTACCGTCAGGGGAGTCAGGACGCGTACGTGCTGAAGGACGTGGATTTGGAGGTGCGTCGCGGGGAGTTCATCGCGATCATGGGTCCGAGCGGGTCGGGCAAGACGACGCTGCTGCACATTCTTGGGCTGATGGCGCATCCGTCGCGGGCGGAGAGCCTGATGATCGAGGAGACGGAGACGGTGGGGTTGGGCCAGTCGCGGCTGACGGCGTTGCGGCGGGACAAGATCGGCTTTGTGTTTCAGCGGTTCAATCTGCTGGCGGTGCTGAACGCGGCGGACAACGTGGGGATCGCGTTGAAGCTTCGGCGGGTGCATCCGGACCACCAGGTGGAGAGGCTGTTGGAGTTTGTGGGGTTGGCGTCGAAGCGGCATTTGAAGCCGGGTCAGATGAGTATTGGCGAGCAGCAGCGGCTGGCGTTCGCGCGGGCGGTGATTCACCGTCCGGCGATTTTGCTGGCGGACGAGCCGACGGGGAATCTGGACAGCGAGAACACGCGTCGGCTGATGGATCTGATGCACAGCGTTCGTCGGGAGTTCGGTCAGACGATCATCATGGTGACGCACAACCAGGATCTGGCGGGCGAGGCGGACCGGATGTGCATCATGAAGGACGGTCAGTTGTCGAATGGTCAGGTGGCTTAGGTACATTGTGGCGACGCCGAACGTGAAGCGTGACCGGCTTCACATGCGGGTGTGGTTCGCGGTGTATTGTCTGTATCTGGCGGCGGTGGCGTTGGGGAGTTTGTGGGCGCTGGATCAGAGCGCTCGGACGGGTGCGGCGTGGAGCGGGACGGTTTGGCTGTTGGGGCTGATGGTGTTTTACCTGTCGCTGGCTTCGACGTTCGTGCCGGTTCCGACGAGTTGGTTGATCTTGCTGATGGCGTCTCCGGCGGGCGGGTTGGTGATGGGACCGGTGTGGCGGGTGTTGGCGGTGGCGTCGCTGGGGGCGATGGCGACGGCGATTTCGCACGTGAACGAGTACCATCTGATTTGTTATCTGTTGCGGCTTGGGAAGATTCACCGGGTTCGGGAGACGCGGGCGTACCGTTGGGCGGAGGGGTTGTTTTCGGGGTCGCCGTTTTTGCTTCAGGTGGGGTTCAACGTGTTGCCGTTGCCGGCGGACCCGGCGCGATGGATGGCGATCGGGTGCGGGTATCCGCTGAGGAAGTTTTTCGCGGCGCACTGGACGGGTCGGTTCGTGCGGTACGGGTTGATGGGGTTGGCGGCGGAGGTGCTGTCGCTGACGTTGTGGGAGATTGTGGGGATTCAGGTCGTGCTGCTGGCGATCCCGGCGGCTAGAATTGTGGTTAAGCGGATGATGTCACGGCCGGAGGCTCCGGCTGATCGACCGGCTACTATAGCGGAGGAGCATGCCGTATGACGAGGTTGTTGACGGGATTGGCGGTTGCGGCGGCGGTTGTCGGCTTGGCTGTCGCGCAGACGCCGACGACGCAGCCGGTGACGACGTCGCCGGCGACGCAGGCGGTTTTGAGCGTTTCGCCCGAGGTGGAGGGCATTCTGGACGGCCTGGAGAAGAAGCGTCAGGAGATTCACACCTTTACGGCGGATATCAAGTACGAGCTGTACGAGGTGATTCCGGACGACCGGCGGGTTCAGCTTGGCGAGTTGGCGTACAAGGCGGAGACGAAGGAGTCGCCGTCGAAGTTCATGGCTCACTTTCACACGCTGATCCACGACGGGATGAAGATCAAGCAGAAGGAGTGGTTCTGCTTCGACGGGCACTGGTTTCGGGAGGTGCGTGACCGGACGAAGATGGTGATCGACCGGGAGGTGGTTCGGCCGGAAGAGCGGACGGATCCGTTCGAGTTGGGGAAGGGGCCGTTTCCGCTGCCGTTCGGACAGAAGAAGGCGGATATGATTCGAAATTTCGAGATCACGCTGGCGACGGGCGATGAGGCGGACAAGGATGACGTTCACCACCTGGTGCTGGCGCCGCGTGAGGATTCGCGGCTGGCGAAGGACTGCCGGCAGATCGAGTTCTGGCTGGAGCGCAAGACGCTGATGCCGCGGAAGGTTTTGACGGAGCATCGGGACGACAACGTGGTGACGGTGTGGTTCGAGCAGGTCAAGACGAACGTGGAGGTCAAGGACTCGCAGATGTGGGTTCCGCAGCCGTCGGGCTACAGCTATGAGCGGGAGGCGTTGCCGGAGTAGGCGGAGTAGCGGGTCGGGCGGGTTGTCGGCGTTCGTAAAATCCTTGCGGGTCAGGGTTGGTCCGCGGCGGCGGTTCGGTTATACTGGCCGGTTGAGTCCTGGGAACACCAACCGATGTGATGGCGGACCGGACGATGTCGAAGATCAAGTTCAAGTGTCAGTTCTGCGGGAACAAGGTGTTGGCCCCTGGGGAGAGCGGCGGGAAGCTGGGCAAGTGCCCGTATTGTCAGCAGCGGGTGTACATTCCGCTGCCGGCGGAGGAGGTGGAGGAGATTCCGATGGAGGAGGTGGATCCGTCGGAGGAGCAGCGCAAGGAGCGGCTGCGGCAGGAGACGTTGAAGCTGGAGGCCCAGCTTCTGGAGCATCGGGAGGTTCCGCCGTCGGCTGGGGAGACCCGTTCGCCGATTCCGCCGTCGCCGTCGGATGACGCGCCGATCCTGATCAACGAGTCCAGCGGGTCCGGGGAGAAGCTCGAGGGCCTGATCGAGAGCTACCTGGTGGCGATGGTTCGCGGCGAGCTGGACCGGGCGGACCATCTGGCCGGTCAGATCGCGGCCAAGGGGGAGAAGGCGGTCGAGACGATCGACGAGATGGCGATGGGCGAGCCGGGTCATCCGGAGCTTCGGGACGTGCCGCAGAACGTGGTCGCTGGTTTTTATCGGCAGTTGCGCAAGCAGGTGAAGGGTTAGCACGGAGCACGCGGAAGACGCGGAGGGGAAGAGTAGGGATTCGGGGTTAGGGGTCGGGGATTTGGGAGGAAGACTCCGCCGAGGGCGGCGGAGCTACATTGGCGGCGGAGGTGGATTGGCGGCGGAGTTGGAGGGGTTGATCCCCCCTACTGGTTGAGGATTTTTTTGAGCATGGCGGCGATGTTTTGGGGTTTGGCGTCGCCGGGGATTCCGTGGGCGGGGGCGATGATGTACCCGCCGCTGCGGCCGAGGGCGAGGAGTTTATCGACTTCGGTTTCGACCTGTTGGACCGTGCCGTAGGGCAGGAGCTGCTGGGTGCTGATTCCGCCCCAGAAGGCGAGGCGGCCGTGGTATTGGCGGTGGATGGCGTAGACGTCCATGACCTCCGGCTGGAACGGGTTGAAGCAGTCGACGCCGATGTCGGCGAGGTCGTCGAAGATTTCCTGGACGCGGCCGCAGCTGTGGATGAGGACCTTTTTGCCGGCCTGGTGGACGGCGCTGTATTGGCGGGCGAGTCGCGGCCGCAGGAATTGCCGCCAGCGCTGGGCGCCCATGATGAGTCCGGTCTGGCTGCCGAAGTCGTCGCCGAAGTAGACGGCGTCGATCTGCGGGCAGAGGCGGAGGGCGGCGTCGATGACGTCGAGGTTGAATTGCAGGACGCGGTCGAGGAGGGCTTCGGCGAAGCCGGGGTTTTCGATGAAGTCGAGGAGGAGTTCGGTGAGGCCGCGGAGGGTCCAGGCGCGTTCGTAGAGGCTGAAGTCAACGGCCATGACCTGGAACTTATCGGGATGTTGGCGGAGGGCGGCTTGGAGGCGGTCGAAGCGGCCTGGGGCGTTGGGGTCGGGCCAGGGGTAGGAGTCGAAGTTTTCGGGGGTCAGGGAGGGGATGGAGACGCCGATGTCCGGGTCGGCTGAGCGGTCCCAGACGACGCCGAATTCGTCGGTGTATCGGCCGTCGGGGTCGCGGACGCCGTATTCGATGCGGATGACCGGCGAGACGTGCAGGTCATTGTCGATTTGCTCGAAGAGTTCGCGTCCGGTTGGGTCGGCGCAGAAGCGCTGACGGGCGGGGATGGTGAAGCCGACGGCATAGGGCACTCGCGGGACTTCCTGGAAGGCCAAGGCCTGATAGACCAGCTCTCGTGAGATCATGGGCGGCTCCTTTTTGGCCGATATTATCAGGGCGGCGGGCCTTGACAAGCAAATACCTGTTCCGTAGAATTTGAAGTTTAAGCCGGAGTAGCTCAATGGCAGAGCACAGCTTTCGTAAAGCTGGGGTTGTGGGTTCAAATCCCACCTTCGGCTGTTTTGTTGCGC
>JAAYCJ010000066.1 GCA_012729815.1 Phycisphaerae bacterium
CGGCGCGGTTACACGTCGAGGTTCTTGACTTCGGTGGCGTGGGTTTCGATGAAGTTGCGGCGCTGTTCGACGTCTTCGCCCATGAGGATCGAGAAGATCCGGTCGGCTTCGCGCATGTCGAGCTGGTACTGGGCGGGGTCGTCGGGCTCCTCGGAGACGGCCACGCGCTTCAGGACGCGGTGCTCCGGGTCCATGGTGGTGGACCAGAGCTCGTCGGCGTTCATTTCGCCCAGGCCCTTGAAGCGTTTAATCTCGATGCCGGTCGCTCCGTGATCGCGGATGGTTTTGTTGACCGCTGGCAGGCTGGGAATTTCGACCGTATCGCCCGAGGGCTTGCGCAGGGCGAAACGGGCGGGCAGCGGCTCGCCGGCGATGTTTTCCTGCAGCGTGCGGTAGTAATCGGCCATCGACAGTTTCCAGCCGTCGAGCTCCTTGAGGCTGGCCTCGAGGGCCAAGCTTTCGCTCAGGTCGACCCGCGCGAGCGCCGGGCTCGCCGCGCCGGCGGCCGCCTGGGCCTCGCGGTGTTCCTCGTCGAGCTCGACGTGGCCGAACCGCTCCTCGACCTCGCGGCAGAAGCGCGTGTACTGCTCCTCGTTGTAGAAGTAGTGATACTCGCCGTTGAGGCGGACCTGCATCTTGGGCAGCCCGTCCTGCGGGTCGTGATGTTTGGTGACGAACTCGCGGACGTCGAGGCCGCGCCGCCGCAGGACGGTCATCTGGGCCTCGATCCGGTCGATCAGGTCGATGACCTGGCGGAGCTGCTCGCCGCCGATCTCGGCCTGGACGCGGCTGGTGGGCACGTTGTCGTCGCCGAGTTCGCGGACGATCAGGGCGGTGTGCTCGAGCCCGAGTTGCGTGAGTTTTTCGTTCATGACCCGCTCGTTGAGGGCGTATTCGCTCTTGCCCTTGCGCGAGAGCTGGAAGAGCGGCGGCTGGGCCACGTAGACGCAGCCGTGCTCGATCAGCGGCCGCATGTGGCGGAACAGGAACGTCAGCAACAGCGTGCGGATGTGGCTGCCGTCGACGTCGGCGTCGGTCATGATGATGATCTTGCCGTAGCGCCGTTTGGAAATGTCGAAATCCTCCTGCCCGATGCCGGTGCCTAGGGCCGAGATGATGGTGCGGATTTCGTTGTGCGTCAGCATCTTGTCGACGCGGACCTTCTCGACGTTGAGGATCTTGCCCCGCAGCGGCAGGATGGCCTGGGTCTTCGAGTTGCGCCCCTGTTTGGCGTTGCCGCCGGCCGAATCGCCCTCGACCAGGTACAGCTCGGTGCTCTCCATGTCTCGCGACGAGCAGTCCCACAGCTTGCCGGGCAGGTTGCCGCTTTCGAGCACGCTCTTGCGGGCCAGCTCGCGGGCCTTGCGGGCCGCTTCGCGGGCCTGGGCGGCCTGGGCGGCTTTGGTGACCACCTTCCTGGCGTCGGTCGGGTGCTCCTCGAGCCACTGGGTGAGCATCTCGTTGACCGTCTGCTCGACAAAGGTGCCGACCTCGGGGTTCATCAGGCGCACCTTGGTCTGGGCCTCGAACTGCGGCTCGGGCACTTTCACCGAGATCACCGCGGTCAGGCCCTCGCGCAGGTCCTCGCCGGTCGGCGTGACGTTGCCCTTGAGCAGGCCCTGCTTGCGGGCGTAGAAGTTCATGCTGCGGGTCAGCGCCGCCCGGAAACCCGAGAGGTGCGTCCCGCCGTCGATGTTGTGGATGTTGTTGGCGAAGGCCAGGGCGATCTCGTTGTAGCTGTCGTTGTACTGCATCGCCACTTCGCAGAGCAGGCCCTGCTCCGGGTCGTCCCGTTTGAACTGGATCACCGGGTGGACCGGCTCTTTGCCTTCGCTTAAGTGCTGGACGAAGGCGACCAGGCCGTCCTGGTAGAAGAACTCCTCCTCCTTCTCGACCCGGTCGTCGATGAACTTGATCTTCACGCCCT
Organism: Phycisphaerae bacterium; assembly: GCA_012729815.1. NCBI lineage: Bacteria > Pseudomonadati > Planctomycetota > Phycisphaerae > Phycisphaerae bacterium. The sequence continues at coordinate 1,928 of JAAYCJ010000066.1, forward strand.
CGTTGAGGTACGCCAGCTCGCGCAAGCGCGACGAGAGGGTCTCGTAGCGGAAGTTCACGTCGGGAAAGATCTGGGAGTCCGGCTTGAAGGTCACCTTGGTGCCGGTGCGGTTGGTCTTACCGATCTCCTGGAGCGGCGAGACCGCGTGGCCGCGTTCGAACCGCATCGTGTGGATTTTCTCGTTGAGGTAGATTTCGACCTGCAGCCACTCCGAGAGGGCGTTGACGACGCTCACGCCGACCCCGTGGAGGCCGCCGGAAACCTTGTAGGTGTGGCGGTCGAACTTGCCGCCGGCGTGCAGCATGGTCATCACGACCTCGACGGCCGGCTTGCCCTCGGTCTCGTGGATGTCGACCGGAATGCCGCGGCCGTTGTCGCGCACCGCGATCGAACCGTCGGGATGAACGCGGACGATGATCGTGTCGCAGTAGCCGGCCATCGCCTCGTCGATGGCGTTGTCAACCACCTCGTTGACCAGGTGGTGCAGACCGGAGACGCCGGTGTCGCCGATGTACATCGCCGGCCGCATCCGCACCGCGGCCAGGCCCTCAAGCACTCTGATACTCTTCGCGTCGTATTTATGCGCTTCCTGCGATGGCATTGCACGTTCCATTCGTTCGATCTACCAGGGATTACTGCTTGGGCAGCGTCTGGAGGGTGCATTTGATCTCATGAATGCCCCTGCCGAACCGGGTGCGAAGCTCGTCGAGCACGGCCGAGCGGTAGATCTGGTCGATCTCGAACTTCGCCGCGGGCGTCGCTACCGAAACCGTAATTATAGCACCTTTGAGGGCGGATGGGAAGGAAAGATCGGCCAGTTCGGTCCCGACGATTTCGGGCCAGGCCGCTTGGATGGCTTTGAGTTTGGGGCTGTTGGACTGGGCCAAAGCCTTGGCCACACCGGCGACCAACTCGCCGATGGGGCGATAGTTGGCCCGCCAGCGGCCGTTCCGGGCGATCCACTCCAGTTGTCGATCGCTGGGCATTGCCTCCTCCAGCCTCCTACCCCTGTTTATCGTCAGGACGTGGTCACGGGCATGAGCACGTAGAGGAAATCGGGGCCGGCCTTCAACAGGGCCGGCGTGGTCGAGCTCTTGAACTCCAGTACGATCTCATCCTGGCCGATCACCCGCAGCGGATCGGTCAGGTATTCCGGGTTGAACGCGATGGTCACCGGTTCGCCTTCGCCTTCGACCGGCAGCTCGACGACCGCCTCGCCCTGCTCGGGCACCTTGGCCTCAATCGTCATCAGCTTCGGCTCGACGGTCATCTTGATGCTGTGCGATTCCTTGGAGGTCATCAAAGCCGCCCGCCGCACCGCCGAAAGGAGCCGGTTGCGCTCGACCTTGACCTTGGTCGTGTTGTCGCGAGGGATGACCGCTTCGTAGTTCGGAAACCGCCCTTCGACCAGATTCGAGATCAGCAGCGTCTGCGGCGTCGAGAAGGCGACCTGATTTTCGGTGACCGTGACCTCCAGCGGGACGTCCGGATCGGGGCCGAGACGCTCGATCATCGCGACGGCCTTGCCGGGAATGATGCAGGCGATCTCGCTTTCCGCTTTGGCCGGCAGGATGCCGGCGGCCCGGGCCAGACGCCGGCCGTCGGTTCCGACCATCACGATCTTGTTCTCCTTGACCTCCATGTGCAGGCCGTTGATCGCGTAGCGGCTGGTCTCCTTGGCCGCGGCGTAGATCGTTTCCTGGGAGATGGTGGTCATCAGGCCCGCGGTGGCTGAGAAGGTCTGCCCGTCGCCTCGCGGAGCGACCGGAGGATATTCATCGGGATCGAAAGTGTACAGGCGGAACTTGGCTCCGGGCGCCGTGACGGCCAGGTGCTCCTCTTCGAGGCTGAGGGTGACGGTCTGCTCCTCGATCTGATGGACGATGGCCGAAAGCTTGGCGGCTGGAGCGACGGTCTGGCCGTGTTCCTCGACCTCGACCTCCTTGATGTGGCACTTGAGGCCCAGTTCCAGGTCCGTGGCCAGAAGGGTCAAGCCGTCGTCATCGGTCTGCAATCGAAGACACTGGAGGATCGGCCGCGTGGTTCGCGTACTGACCACGGTGGCAAGCAGAGACAGTGCGTCGGCCAGCGCATTACGATTACAGATCACCTTCATCTTGTACGCCCTTTCACCTCGAGAAGCGGACGGAGCGGCCCGCCCGCACGGTTGATGTTGGATTCATTCTAATAAGAAACGAATCCATTACAAGTCTTAACTGTCTCTCTTAGGGTCTGTGAGTTTCGCGGTTTTTGACGCCGATCGCCCGTAACCCACTGAAACGACAGCGGCTGGAGCAGCGGCGATTCTCACAGATCCGGTTGTGCGGCGTCGTGAGCAACCTGTCGGCAACCTCGCTGGTCTGTTAACAACCGGATTGCCTGTGAGAAACGAACGGTTATCAACAGCCGGCTGACAGGGCTGTTGGCAATCATGTGAGATAATTGGCCCTGCCGGTCAGGGCGCGGGTGATGTCTTCGACCGTGGCGCGGAGCGAAGGGTCGTCGTCGATCTGCTTGCGGATCGTCTTGGTGGCGTGCAGGACGGTCGAGTGGTCGCGGCCGCCGAAGTAGCCGCCGATCTCCTCGAGCGAACGGCGGGTGAGCTGCCGGGCCAAAAACATGCACACCTGCCGCGGCAGCGCCAGCGTCTTGTTGCGCCGCTTGGACTGAAGCTCGGTGACCTTGACGTTGAAATGCGAAGTCACCGCCTCGACGATCTGCTCGATCGCAAGCTCCTTGGCCCCGTTGCGCCGGCCGGGGATCACCTGCTGGGCCATGTCCATGCTGATCCGGCCGTCGCCGAGCATCGCCAGGCCCTGGAGCTTGGTGATGGCGCCCTCGAGCTCGCGAGTGTTCGACTCGATCGACCGGGCCAGAAAGCTGACCACCTCTTCGGGGATCGCGACGCCCTTGATCCTGGCCTTCTTGCGGATGATGGCCATGCGGGTCTCGTAGCACGGCCGGTCGATACCGGCGACCAGTCCCCAACTGAACCGGCTGATCAACCGTTCGGTCAACGTCTCGATCTCGTTCGGCGGCCGGTCGGACGAGAGGATGATCTGCTTCTGGGCCTGGTAAAGGCTGTTGAACGTGTGGAAAAACTCCTCCTGCGAGGAGTCCTTGTTGGCCAGGTACTGCACGTCGTCGATGGCGAGGATGTCGACGTTGCGGTAGCGGTGGCGGAATTCCTGCACGACGCCGAGTTCGACCGCCTCGATGAAGTGATTGATGAACGTTTCGCAGGAAATATAAAGCAGATTGACGTCCGGCTGCTTGCCCTTGACCTCATGGCAGACGGCTTGGAGCAGGTGCGATTTGCCGAGGCCGACGTTGCCGTAGAGGAACAGCGGGTTGTAGCGCTTGCCCGGTTCGCGGGCGACCGCGACGCTGGCGGCGTGGGCCAGCTTGTTGCAGGGCCCGGTGACGAAGTTCTCGAACGTGTACTCCTCGTTGAGGCTGAGCTGTTCGATTGCCCCGAAACCGTAACGATCCTCGGGCATTGACGCGGGCGGGCTGAACGTCACCGCCATGAGGCGGCCGGTGACCGACTGGGCGGCCTGGACGAACGCCTCGGTGCAGTGGTTCTGGAGGTAGACGTACTGGGTCGGCGTGATTGGGGAGATGGCGATGTGGCCGCGGTCGAAGTCGCTGATCCGCAGTTGCGAGAACCATCCGCGAACCAGGTCGCTGTTATTGAGGCGCAGGAAGGCCAGCATTTCCTGCCAGGACCGTTCGAGATTCACTTTCGTATCGTGTTCTTTGCTCTGGTCAATCCGGGTCATCGCCCACACAGCCCGCAGCCGATATTGTTGATTCCGGAAAACGCTTGTGAGTTGACAATACCTGGACCCCCCCGCCAGGGGTCCGGACAAGGCACGACCAAATCACAGGCCATAATCGTATCACCTGCGAAGCGACAGTCAAGAGGCGGCCTCCAAGTGCGAGGCCCGGATGCCGGGACGGCCGTGCCTATAATAGCCTTGACAGGGCCGGCGGCTCTGCGGTAGTCTCGTTACGTTAAGCGTTTGCGTCAGCACGACTTGCCCAATCATCCGGGATGCGGCGCAGGGAACCATTTGCGGCAGGGAACGCACAGACCATGCGAACAGGCAAAAGACCGGCGGCGATGGCGATCATTCTGGCACTCGTGGGCCTCTGGGGCGGGATCGGCACCGCCCAGACCGCGGATGACGCGGGGCCGTTGGCCGAACTGCAGAAGAAGAACGCCGAACTGACCGAGCAGGACCGCGAGGCGATCAGCGGCTTCCTGGACGATGCATTGGCCGCCCTGAGCACGGAATTGCTGCGGAAGGTGGACCAGGACTATCCACTGGCCACCAAGCAGGCCGAGGTCGCGCGGCTGGTCGATCGGGTTGTCAAGTCGGCTGAAGGCACGGAGGCGTATCGGGCAGCCTACCTGTCGCTGCTGGCCGAACGAGTGCTTGCCCGCCTGGGCAACCAGGACGTGCAGGTCTCCACCAACCATATGCTGATCCTGCTGGAGCTGGCCGACCCGGCGTTGGCCGAGGCGTGGCTCAAGACCCTGGGAACCGCAGAGCCCGCGGTTAACTATCTGGCCCTCAAGGGCTTACAGGCGGTGCGGGAGAAACTGCCGGCCGAACGGGTGGCCGCGATCGCCCCTGAACTGGTCAGTTTCGCCAAGAAGAACCCCGATGAACTGGTGCTCGGGGAAGTCTACCGGTTCCTCGCCCAGACCGGTAACCCAGCGGCGGTCGGCGGCCTTCTGGAGCTGCTGAATCTGCGGGCGGAGGCATATCAGCACGAGACGCCGGTGGTTCTGGGCACGGATCGCCAGCTCCTCGAGTCGGTCCGGTCGGTATGGTCGGCGGTTCCGGCGGAGCAGCACGGAGCGGTGGTGGCCGCGACGGCCCGCATCCTGGCCACGGCGGTGGAACAGGACCTTCGACTGCCGGTTACGCCGGCCACGGAGCGGATTCGCGGCACGCTGGAACTGATCGTCTACTCGGCTGAAGGGCTGTTGGGGCAGATCACCCAGCAGCATCAGGACCGGCCGGTGCTAAGGGCTTTGGCCGTCCGCAACGTCTCGGCGACCCGCGGCGCCCTGGCGGGATGGGTGGGCGACGGCGAGACCCAGGGCGTTTTGAACAAAGCTCCTTATAATCTCGAGCCGCTGACGGCCGAAAAGAACAGTGGTGGCGGCAATGCCGAGACGCAACCCGGCGCGGCCTCCTGACACGGGCAACTCACTGGTGCATCAGTATTTATTGTATAACTTCAGTTGTCGCTAGAGGAGAAACCCATGGCGGACAAGAGGATCGATCTACCCGCGGACCAGATGCCGCGCCAATGGTACAACCTGGCCGCGGACCTTCCCAGCCCGATGCAGCCGCCGATCACCCCGGACGGCAAGCCGCTCTCGCCTGAGATGCTGGCTCCGGTGTTCCCGATGAACATCATCGAGCAGGAGGTGAGCACGCAGCGGTGGATCGATATTCCCGAGGAGGTGCTGGGTCTTCTGACGCGATGGCATCCCACGCCGCTGCGACGGGCGGTGCACCTGGAGGAGTATCTGGGTACGCCGGCGCGGATCTACTACAAGGATGAGAGCGTCAGCCCGCCGGGCAGTCACAAGCCGAACACCGCGGTCGCCCAGGCGTGGTACAACAAGCAGTTCGGGATCGAGCGGCTGACCACCGAGACGGGGGCGGGCCAGTGGGGCAGCGCCTTGGCGTTCGCCTGTTCGCTGGTCGGCTTGGAGTGCAAGGTCTTCATGGTGCGGATCAGTTTCGACCAGAAGCCGTTCCGCAAGATCATGATGCAGACGTGGGGGGCCAAGTGCGTGGCCAGCCCGAGCAGCGAGACGAACTTCGGCCGCAAGATTCTCCAACAGATGCCCGACACGCCGGGCAGCCTGGGGATCGCGATCAGCGAGGCGATCGAAGCCGCGGTCACCGACCCGACGGGCAAAACCCGCTACTCGCTGGGCAGCGTGCTGAACCACGTGATGCTGCACCAGACGATCATCGGCCTGGAGGCCAAGAAGCAGCTCAAACTGGCCGGCGAGGCCAAGCCGGACGTGGTCATCGGCTGCGCGGGCGGCGGCAGCAATTTCGCGGGCATCTCGTTCCCGTTCACCGCGGACAAGATCAACGGCGCGGACATCGAGATCTACCCGTGCGAGCCGAAGGCGTGCCCGACCATGACCCGGGGCGAGTTCGTCTACGACCACGGCGACACCGCGTGCATGACCCCGCTGCTGGCGATGCACTCGCTGGGTCACGCGTTCGTGCCGCCGGCGATCCACGCGGGCGGCCTGCGCTATCACGGCATGGCCCCGCTGGTCTGCCAGGCGATCGTGGAAGGGCTCATGACGCCGCGGGCGTTCGACCAGTTGAGCTCGTACGAGGCGGCCCTGACCTGGGCGAGGACCGAAGGCACGATCTGCGCCCCGGAGACGAGCCACGCCATCGCCTGCGCGATCGAGGAGGCCAAAAAGGCCAAGGAAGAAGGCAAGGCCAAGGTGATCCTGTTCAACTACAGCGGCCACGGCCTGATGGACCTTTCGGGTTACGACGCGTACATGTCGGGCAAGCTGACCGACTACGTGCTTCCCGAAGAGGACCTGCGCCAGTCGCTGAAGGTGGTGGAGAACCTGCCCAAGCCGGCGAAGGTCAAGACGGGAAAGTGGTAACGGCGGGCGCCGACCGATCAGGCCCGTATTTTTGTCAGGACGATCATCGTGAAACAGACCGTTTGGGGCGGAGTGCTGGCGTGGTTGTGGATAGGCTTCGCGCCGCTGCTGTGCGGCGGGTGCGGCGGCCCGGTTCTGGACAACTTCCTCGCCCCGCTGAACACGTCGTCCGGCGGGCAGGTGTCGATCTCGCTGGTCAACGACACGCCGTACCGGGCGATCTTCTACCTGGGCGGCTACAACCCGCTGGACCCGACGTGGGACGGTTACGGGACGCTGGCCCCGTCGGGCACGTGGGTGCAGAAGCTGGTGTTGGAGGCCAACGAGACGCAGGACGGTCCGATGCCGTGTTTCCGGCGGATCGAGCTGGGCGGGCTGTCGCTGCGCCAGGCGGTGGAACTGGCCCGGCCGGAGGGCGTGAGCGACGAGGAGATCGCCGATACGGACCTCTGGCAGGGTGTGGGGTTCTCGGATCTTCCGGAGGACGATCCGGACCCGGAGCAGCCGACGGTGGGCGTCGCCGATCCCGCGCGGTTCCTGCTGGGCCCCGATTTCTCGTGCGGCGACGAGGTGATCGTTCGCCTGGCTTTGGTGGCGGGAACGACCAACCAGTTCACGATCACGATCGAGCACCCGGCCGAGGAAGAGTAGCGGCGGGGTGCGGATGATCGGTGAAGGGGGATCTGCCTATTCGGCGGCCGGGGCGTCCTGCGTGGCGGGCCTTCCCGCCCGGACGTTTTCCTTCTGCTTCTCGAGCAGCGGCTTGCAGATGGAACACTCGATGTGCGGTGGGTCGTCAGCCTGAGCGGCCCTGTCGGACGGGTATTCCTTAATCAGCTCTTTGGGCACGTTTTTGAGTACCGGACAGCCGGCGGCGTGATACCGCGTGGGGCTCTGGATGTTGATGTAGACGGGCACCTGGGGTTCGGCGGGCGTGGGGGTCGCGGTCACCGTGACGACTTGGCCTTCGTTCTGGGAATCGGCCGATCCGGAGCCCGCCCAGAGGATCAGGCCGCCGATCAGACCGACCAGCAGGACCAGGGGCGCGATCACCCTGCTCCACGAGCGCTTCGGCTTCGACGCGGTGCCCAGCGACGCCGAACCGGAGAAGATCATCGAACCCCACCAGCGCTCCGCCAGGCGGGCCTGGGCCAGATTGCCGGCGATGTTGCGGAGGCCCACGCCCATCTCCGCGGCGTCCTGATACCGCTCGTGGGGATTCTTGGCCATCGCCCGCTGGATGATCCGCACCACCGACTCGGGAATGTCTTTGCGGATCTTGCGCGGATCGCCCACCGGCGTGTTGACGTGCTGGAGCATGATCTCGCGCTTGGTCTTGCCCTTGTAGGGCACCTCGCCGGTCAGGGAGAAATAGAGCACCGCGCCGAGCGAATAAACGTCGCTTTGCGGGATGGCGGTCTGGCCTTTGCACTGTTCGGGCGACATCCAGTAGGGCGTGCCGACGGCCTTGGAAGGCAGTTCGAATTCCTTCTCGCCGCTGGTGATCTGGGCGAGTCCGAAGTCGGCGACCTTGATCCGGCCGTCCTTGGTGAGCATCAGGTTGCTCGGCTTGATGTCGCGGTGGACGATGCCGAGCTTGTGGGCGGCGGAGAGGGCGTCGGCGGCCTGGGCGATCAACTCGCAGGCGATTTCGGCGTGCAGGCGCTTCTTGTGCTTGACCACCAGGTCGAGCAGCGTGCCGCCCTGAACGAGCTCCATCGCGATGAAGTACCAGCCCTTGTCCTGCCCGATCTCGAAGACGGTGACGCTGTTGGGGTGCGAGAGCCGGGCGGCCGAACGCGCCTCCTGGACGAACTGCTCGAGCCGGTAGGTCCGCTTCTGGTCGCGGATGAACTGGCGGGCGAGGATCTTAAGGGCGACGTCGCGCCGCAGGTCCGGGTCGTGGGCGCAGAACACCACGCCCATCGCGCCCTTGCCGAGAAAGTCGGTGATCTGGAACCGGCCGAGGTTGTGGCCGACCCAGCTTCGATCGTCATTCAGGGAGATGCTGGTGGAGGAGAGATCCTGTGAGCCGTGGTTCGGGCCGGAACCTTCGCCGGAAAGGCCGGAGGCGCTGCCGGCGGTGGCTCCCGTGCCCAGGTCGGTGGTGTCGCCGGTACCCGCCTCGTCGGACGGCTGGGCGAACCAGACGTTCCCGCAATCCCGGCAGCGGACCTTCTTGCCCAAAAACCGATTGGCGATGCGGTATTTCTTTCCGCAGCTCGGGCAGGTTGAAATAAACGTATCCTGCGGGGCCGATGCCATGCCCTACACCCCGTCGTCCGGCTTCGGGTCTTTGAGGAACTGAAAATAGTTAAACGGCATATCTATCATATTCTAGGCGGTATTACTACAAAAAACCGCTTCAAAATCACTCGCCTTCGGGGCGGCCCTGGCCGCGAAGTTTCTGGCGAATCCTCTGATCGACGAGGGGCGGCACCAGCGAAGAGACGTCGCCGCCCATGGTGGCGACTTGCTTGATAAGGGTGCTTGAAGTCAAGGCGTACTGATCGCCCGTTAACAGAAAGAGCGTCTCGACTCCCCCGGCCAGGCGATTGGTATTGGCCTGCTGGAGTTCATATCTTAGATCGACCGTATCGCGGATGCCCTTTACGATCACGCCGCCGCCGATGCTCCGGACGAAGTCGATGGTCAGTCCCTCGTAGGCCCGCACCTCGACGTTCGGAATGTCGCGGACCAGCTCGCGGATCAGTTCGACCCGTTCGGATTTGCTGAACAGTTCAGCCTTCTCGGGATTGGTGCCGACGGCGACGATGAGCTTGCTGAAGATGGCGGCGCCGCGCCGGATGATGTCCAGATGCCCGTCGGTGACGGGATCGAAGACCCCGGAAAAGACGGCGGTCAGCGGTTTGCCGGCGGTCTGGTCGGACATGGCGCTTCCTCAACAAATGTACGCTGCAAGACCCTGACGGTTCGATGCGCCCGGACCGGAGCGGATGATGGGGCTGCTCTGCGTCCCGGACTACGAATTCGAAACGCCCACTCTACCGATCTGCCGCGGGGTAATCAAGCCCACGAGTTGGTCGTTGTCGATCACCGCGATGCAGGCCAGGTCCTGGGCGGTCATGGCCTCCAGGACCGAAGCCAGGCTGTCGATCGGGGAACAGAAGACCACGTTGCGGTCCAGAAGCTGGGCGGCCAGCGGTTCGGGAGTCTGCGACCGGTCGAGGCTCCGCAGGCGGTCATAGCTGATCAGGCCCAACAGCGTGTGGTCGTCGTAGACGGGCAGAACGTCCTGCCCGGCCTGGATCATCAAATTGCGCAGGACCGAAGCGGGCTGGTCGGCCCGGGCCCGGACGAAATTGGTCAGCATGACGCGGAACGCCGGGACGTTGGCCAGAACGGCTTTGAAACCGGCGGCGCGGCTCTCAGCCTGGGCGCCGAAGTACACGAACACGGCGATGATCATCAGAACAAACCGGGACGACAGGACGGCCAGGACGAACAGGATAATGGCGATGACCTGGCCGACGCGGGTGGCCAGACGCGTGGCCTTCTCGAAGCCGATCCGGCTCCAGAGCCCCGCCCGCAGCAGCCGCCCGCCGTCGAGCGGGAAGGCGGGCACGAGATTGAAACCGCCCAGAAACAGGTTGAGCGTCGCCAGGAGCAGCAGGATCGGAGCGGCTTCGTGGTGGTCGAGGGCCAGGCTGAAGATCTGCGGGCCGTGGAGCACGTAGGCTAGGCCCGCCAGCCCGCCGGCCAGGCCGAAGCTGACCGCCGGCCCGGCCAGGGCGATCAGGAACTCAGCCCCGGGCGAATGCGGCAGGCTTCGCATCGCGGCCATGCCGCCGATGGGCAACAGGGTGATCGACTCGACGACCACGCCGTAGCGCCGGGCCATGAGGCAGTGGCCCAGCTCGTGCAGCAGGATACAGAGGAAGACCACGCCGACCAAGCCCACGCCGATCAGGGAATCGAGAAAGCTCTCGCCCCGCCACAGCCAGGCCCCCGCCGCCAGAAGCAGCAGGAACGTGGCATGGACGCGGATCGGAATACCGAAAAGTGTTGCAACGCGTACGGACCAATTCATAATGATGGCTCCACCGGTATTCTAGCGGGCTTGGCCGGTGGATCAACAGACGTTCGACCGTTGTTAGAAAGAAGGAGACGGCGATGGCGGCGTTGAGCGTGCCTCTGGCGAAACCGAAACCGGACATCGAGCGGATGGTGGCGGTGATCATGGGCGAGCGTCCAGCCGACCCGCCGCCGCTGGTCGAGTACATCATCGACGACGTCCACCTGGAGGCCCTGACCAGGCGCCTGGGCCGCACGTGGGTGCCGCCGGCCGACCCCGGCTTGATCAAAGACGGGCGCTCAGCCGAGGCGTATCTGGACAACTTCATCGAGTGCTGGTACCGCCTGGGCTACGACTACGTCCGGATCGAACGCGGCGCGGGCTTTACCGTGGCGTCCGAGACGGCTGAGGACGAGACCCGTCAGGACCAGCACCGCGGCTGGGTGGACACCGAGCGCGGCCTGATCAGTTCGTGGGAGGACTTCGAGCGCTATCCGTGGCCGACCGTCACCGACGAGAAGCTGGCCGATATCGCGTACGTCAACGACCACCTGCCCGAGGGCATGGGCCTGATCTCGTCGCACGCCGCCAACCAGTACGAGCACCTCTCGTTCATCATGGGCTACGAGAACCTCTGCATCCAGCTCTACGAGCAGCCGGACCTGGTCCAGGCGGTCGCGGACCGGATCGGCGGCATTCTCGAGGAGTTCTACCAGCGGCTGGTGCAGTTCGAGAACCTCGCGGTGGTCTGGCCGGGCGACGACATGGGCTTCAAGACCGCGACGCTGGTCCGGCCGGAACAGCTTCGGCAGTACGTCCTGCCGCACCACAAGCGGTTCGCCGAAATCGCCCACGGCGCGGGCAAACCGTACTTCCTCCACTCCTGCGGCCACGTGTTCAGCGTCATGGAGGACCTGATCGAGGACGTTAAGATCGACGCCAAGCATTCGTTTGAGAACGCGATCCTGCCGGTCGCCGAGTTCCAGAAGCGCTACGGCGACCGGATCGGCGTGCTCGGCGGCGTCGACGTGGACGTGCTGACCGCCCGATCGGCCGACGAGATCCGCAAGGAAACCCGTCGCCTGATCGACACCTGCGGCCCGCGCGGCCGCTACGCGATCGGCTCGGGCAACTCGATCCCGAGTTACGTGCCGCTGGACCACTACCTGACGATGCTCGATGAGGCGCTGAAGCGGTAGGACAGGCGACTCGGCGCCTTGGACGCGGCCATAACAGCGAAAGGTCACTCAAAAACCGGGAACTTGGACCAGTCCAGGCCTTCCGGTTCGGCGCGAGGACGCTCCTTCCGGGCGGCCTCCACTCGGGTACGCAGTGCCCGCGTACGCTTGCGGAAATGCGCGGCTTTCTCCGGTCCGGTCATTGTTGCGATCTCGTCCTGCACCGCCTGTCCGCACTCGTGCATCATTTCCACGCAATCAAACTTCTTCGTCTTCTTCACTGCCAATCACCTCCAACGGCGTCCATATTGCGATGGCCGCATGTCCCTTCAATACATTCACCGCGTTGTACTTCGGGACTTTCTGAAAATGGACAATGTGCTTGAAGTTCCAACTGACCAGAACGCCGCATTTGGCCACCGTCGCCACGGCCACGTGCAGAGCATCGCTGGCGTATCTTTCCGATACGATTCCGGCGGCCAGATACGCGGACTGAAGGCTGATGGCCTCCTCCGTGGCTTCCACCACTTCGGTCCGATCCAGGATCTTGTCGAAAAGGGTCTGGACCTCACTCGGAGCCTTGCGGATTTCTTCTTCCACGAGACCGGACGTCACCAGACAAAATGTTCCGCGATAGGCTTGATCGAAGAAGACACGACTTGCCTCAGCGAACTCCCTGTCAAAGACTCCGCCGAAGACGGACGTGTCGACGTAGATACGAATGACTTCCCTGCCCATCTCTGTCACACCAAGCGCTCTCAAACGATCTCGTCTCCGGTCATACCCCGTCGCCTCATCTGACATACCTATGTGCAACGGGGGCTACAGATTCCCACCGATCATGTGCCACCATTATTAATTCTATGTAAACCAGGGCTTGCTGGCAAGGCCTGATGTCGCCCCACAGGTTCAGGAAGAAGGCCACACCGGAGCGTCGCCGCCGCGAGGCGGGATACGGCGAAATGCCATAGGTTTGATTGCCGATCCGCGGGTCGTTAGAATGGGTTCCGCGGCACGCGGCTGGATCGCGCCCGCCTGTAGTTTATCAGTGAGACGGATGAGGAGACTTCCATGCTGCTGGCGTCTCGTGGATTGACGGAAGGGTATTTAAGCGAGAGCGAAACGTATTCGCTGCTCGAAAAGGCGTTGGGACAGGCGGACCTGGCGGGCAAGAAGGTGCTGGTGCTGATCCCCGACGCCACCCGCTCGTGCCCGCTGCCCATGCTGTTCCGCCAGGTGGTCGAGCTGGCCGGCGCGCGGGCGGCGAAACTCGATTTCCTGATCGCCCTCGGCACCCATCAGCCGATGTCCGAGGCGAGAATCGACGAGCTGGTCGGCCGCAACGATCCCAAATGCCCAGCCGCGTGCAAAAAGATCAAAGTCCACAACCACCTATGGAGCGAACCGGGCACATTCAAGCACTTCGGCACGATCCCAGCCAAGCGGATCGGCCAGATCACCGGCGGCCTGATGAGCCAGGACGTGCCGGTGGGCCTCAACAAGATGATCGAGGATTACGATCAGCTTATGATCCTGGGTCCGACGTTTCCGCACGAGGTGGTCGGCTTTTCCGGCGGCCTCAAGTACCTGTTTCCCGGAATCGCCGACTGGGAGATCATCAACTTCTTCCACTGGCTCGGCGCCGTCATCACGTGCATCAAGATCATCGGCACGATGGACACGCCGGTGCGCGAGGTCATCAACGAAGCGGCGCGGCACGTGCCGCGGCCGATCCTCAACGTCGACCTGGTGGTTCGCGACGGCCGGCTGGCCGGGTGCTTCGTGGGTGAGCCGAAGGAGGCGTGGCGGGCCGCGGCCGAGCTCTCCCAGCGGCTGCACATCGTCTACAAGGAAAAGCCCTACAAGACGGTGCTGGGCATCGCGCCGGAGATGTACGACGATCTCTGGACGGGCGGCAAGGTGATGTACAAGCTCGAACCGATCGTCGCCGACGGCGGCGAGCTGATCATCTACGCCCCGCACATGACCGAGATCTCCTACACGCACGGGGTGCACCTTGACCGGATCGGCTACCACGTGCGCGACTACTTCCTCAAGCGGATGGAGCGGTTCGCCGACGTGCCGGGCGGCGTGACGGCCCACTCGACCCACGTGCGCGGATTGGGCACGTTCGAGAACGGCGTGGAAAAACCGCGGGTCACGGTGACGCTGGCGACGGGAATCCCGCGCGAGCGGACCGAAAAGGTGGCGCTGAACTACCGCGACCCAGCCGGCATCGACGTCGATTCCTATCGCGGCCGCGAGAACGAGGGAATCCTGGTGGTCGATCACGCCGGCGAAGTCCTCCATCGGCTGCGCGAACCGGAAAAACACATCACCATACCCGATTGACGTTCATCCGCCCAGCCGGGCAGGGAATCCTTGCGTTGGCCACGGCGGCTGAACGATAATAACGGCGGTTTTGGGACCGGCTTCCATGGAGGCCGGAGCTGCGCAAATCAGACTTTTTCACGGGGAGATGCGAATATGCCCGGAGAGCTGTTTCAACTGCGGCACAAAAAGGCGCTGGTGACCGGCGGCAGTCGCGGACTGGGTCTGGCGGTAGCCAAAGGGCTGGCCCATCACGGAGCGGACGTGGCCATCGTCGCCCGCGACAAGGAGCCGTTGCGCCAGGCCTATCGCGAGATCGAAAGCTACGGCGGCGGCGCGGTGTTCACCTTCTCGTTCGACCTGCACCACATCGACGGGATCGAGGGATTCTTCGGCGACGTGGTGCGCCAGACCGGCGGGATCGACATCCTGGTCAACTGCGCGGGGATCTCGCGGCGCGGCGCAGCCGAGGAACTGGACCTGGGGCAGTGGAACGAGGTCATGCAGATCAACCTGACCTCGGTCTTCGCCCTCTCGCAGGTGTTCTGCCGGCATCGCAAGGAGTCCGGAGGCGGCGGACGGATCATCAACATGGGTTCGCTGATGTGCCACGGGGCCCGGCCGACCACCTCAGCCTACGCCGCCAGCAAGGGCGGACTGCTCATGCTGACCAAGGCCCTGGCCGTCGAGTGGGCCCAGTACGGCATCAACGTCAACGCGATCGGCCCGGGCTACTTCGACACCGATCTGACCAAGCCGCTGCAACAGGACGAAAAGCTCAACGCGTGGGTCCTCGAAAGCACGCCGCTGGGACGATGGGGCAAACCGGAAGACCTCGTCGGCGCCGCCGTCTTTCTGGCCTCGCCCGCCAGCGAATTCGTCACCGGCCAGATCATCTACGTCGACGGCGGATGGCTGGCCAAACTGTAAGCGGCTGACCGGGCAGGCTCCCGCTCCCTCACGGACGCAGCTCCTCCACGCGCCGCTGCGCCGTCTTCTAATCCCACGTCGGTTGCCAGAGCAGGCTCTGCGGGTCGTTGATGAGCGGATCGGACTGCGGACGCAACTCGGCGTGGGTGTCGAGGAAGAGGAACGGCGCCTTCTCGTTGTGCCGCCAGTTGGGCGTATCGCCGTGGACGGGATCAGCCGGGCCGATCGGATGGAAGTTGCCGTCGTTGGGTCGGCCCTCGCAGATGAACACGATCAGTTGGTCGGGCAGTTGGGTGAACCGGCCGGGCATCGGATAGCTGACCGAGGCGATCGGCCCGGGCTTGGCCACGTGCGACCCGTAGATGAACGCGTTGATGGCGTAGCTGAGCTGCCCGGCGGCGGGATCCGGGTCGCTGGGACAGCGGTAGGTCTCAAGGGATTTGACGTACGGCCACAGCGACCCTTTGCGGACGTCGAAACCGGGCCACCATCCGCCCGCAGGCATCCGTGCCGGCGGCGGTTCGTAAATCCACCCGAACGGGATCCAGCAGCACAGGTAATTCTCCCAGTCGCCGGTGCCGATCACCGCGCGCCCGGCCCAGGTTCCGTAGTGGTCGTCGCCATAGATCAGATTGGCTGAGGCGAGTTGGCGGATCCGGCTCATGCAGACCGCAGCCCGGGCCGATTCGCGGGCGGCGGCCAACGTCGGCAGCAGCAGCGCCACCAGCAGCGCCACGATGGCGACCACCATCAGCAGTTCGATCAGCGTAAACCCATTCCGCGGTCGCTGTCCCGCACGCACGCTCACTCTTTGTGCCTCCCTCGACCGTCGAAGCCGGCGCGGCCTCAGCGTTTGCAGGGTTTTACCCGCACGGCCGAGAGAGGTTGCGAACGGCGGGCCGGCGAAACTCAGTCCGCCGACACGACCTGGTCCTGGTCGGGCGTCCAGGCCTGACTCAGGTGGTCGGTGATCAGCGGGTCGTCGGAGTCCCGCAGCTCGCCGTGGCCGTCGAAGAAGGCGAACGCCGCCTGACCGGCGTGGTACCACTGGATGGCTTCGCCATCAGGGTCCGAGGGCGAGATGGGCGTGAAGCTGCCGTCGTCGCACAGGCCCTGGTCGACGAAGATCACGAGCCGGTCCGACTGCTGATTGAAGCGGCTGGGACGCGGATACGTGATCCCGGCCACCGGCCCGCCCGAAGCGACCGTCAGGTCGTAGAGGTTGGCGTTGACCGCGTAGCTGAGCACCGAACCGTTCTGCGCGTCGCTGGGGCAGCGGTACATGTCGGCGAGCTGGGCGTAGTCAAACAGCGCGCCCTTGGTCAGGTCAAACAGCGGATCGACAACCGAACCGGAGGGAATCCACGAGCAGGCGACGTTGTCGTAGTCCAGAATGGCGTCGTCGGACTTGCCCGCCCACGCCTCGAGATTCTCGCCGCCGTACTGGAGGTTGGCCATGTTGAGCTGGCGGAGATTGCTGACGCAGCTCATGCCGCGAGCCTGCTCGCGCGCCCGATTGAGGCTGGGCAGCAGGATCGCCACCAGAATCGCGATGATCGCGACGACGACCAGCAGTTCGATCAACGTAAAGGCGGGAACTCTCCGTGCGGACGTACTCATAACGCATACCTCCATCTTAAGGTGAGCATTGATTGTCGGATTGTCTGTCGGCCGGCGATCGTTTCACGACGGAGGGAAAGCGCCCGCTCTTTCGAGCGGCCACCTGGATGTCCCACTCCCTCGTGGTCGCGGCTCTCCATCGAGGCGGTTGGGCCTCCTGGTCAGTCGCAACGCTCTGGGGGCTGTGAAACTCTCGTCAGCTTCGAGAACCGGCGGAGGCTCGGTTCTTCTCGCGGCCGCTCGTGCGGCGTTCAGGCAAGCAACTCATAAGGCAAGTTATCTAAGGCAAGCGTATCTTGCAGCGTATAAAAGTATAGTAAGTTTCGTTCTCGGCTCTGTCAAGTGTTTTTTGTGGGACTATTCAGATTCGATCAAATGGCCAAGAACGCCAACGTCCAGTTGTCCCAACGAGTCGACAATGATGTCCGCCTCAACAAGCCTCTCAGCCGGATGCGAACCGGTGACCGCGACCGCTTTCATGCCCGCACGATGCGCCGCCAGAAGACCGGCCGGCGCGTCCTCGACCACGACGCAGCGACCGGGGTGAACGTTAATCTTCGCGGCGGCCGTCAGAAAGACCTGCGGGTCCGGCTTGCCGCGCTCCACGTCGCGGCCGGTCACCACGCCGGAAAAGAAACGGCGGATGTTCAAGCCGTCGAGCACCAGGTCGACGTTCTCCGGCGGACCGGATGAACCGACCGCCATGCAAACCCCCCCGCCGGCCAGATCGTCCAGCAGATCGAACAGGCCCTCGCAGGCAGGAATCTCGTCTCGAATGATCTGGCGATAGAGATGCTCCTTGCGATCGTCGAGCTGCCGCACGCGAACCTCGTCGAGCCCGCCTGGCCACAACTCGCGGAGGATCTCGCGGCTGGTGCGGCCGAACAGCCGGGCAAAGTCGGCCTCGGTCAGCTCCAGCCCGTTTTCGCGAGCCAAAAGCCGCCAGCTCCGAAAGTGCGGCCGGTACGAGTCGACGATCACGCCGTCCATGTCGAAGATCACACCGTACTCATCGCTCATGCTTTCCGCTCCCGCCGACCGCGCTCAATCAGCCGTCTCTTTGTAGATCATCCCGCCCAGCGCGGGACTCGCGAAGTCCTTGACGATGACGTTGGCCCCCAAGTCCACGTGCAACTCGCGCTGGCGCTTGGCCTCGACGGGCAGCCGGCTCATCGTCACGCAACCCAGATCCACGCCGGCTTTGATCTCCGACCGGCCGTCGCCGATGATCAGCACCTCCGCCGGATCGATCGACAACTCCGCCAGAAGCGATTCAATCACTTCATGCTTGGGAAGCTTCCTGTCCCACGACGATCCACGCAGCCCTTCGAACATCTTGCCGGGCCCGACCTCGAAGCCGATCGCCCGCACCTCCTCGTACATGCCGCCGTCCTCGTAGATCACCGCACCGGTCACAAAGTAGTTGACGCAGCCGAGCTCGTGCAGACGCCCGATGAACTCCATCGATCCGGGCACACGCCATTTGGCCGGGTTCTGCCACGCGTCCCGCGTGTTGCGATCGCGGCACGCCCCGTTCAAAATCTTCTCGTACAGCACGAAAAGCCGCGGCGTCCGCTCATTGATGAAATCCAGCAGCGCCGGCGGCTCAACGACGTCGGCAAACCGCTCCTCGCCGTTCCAGATCCGCTTGATGATCACCGAGTTGTGGCGCGCCTGCTCCTCCGTCAGCGCAAAGCCCGCGTCGTCGGGAACGTTGCCCAGTTCGATGGCCCGCCGAATCCCGTATTCCATCTGCGTCAGCGCCGAGAGTCCCGCCGACTCGACGCAGAACCGATCGGTCTCCGGAAGCGGCTCGGCGCCCACGCGGTCGATCAGCTTCTTGAGGTTCTCATCGGAGTCGAAATCGTCGCGCAGACCGCACGTCATCGCCCAGTGAATCGACAGACTCATCACCGGCGGCCAGTCGCGGATCAGGCTGTGCGTGCCGTCGATGTCGTGAATGACGTGCGTGATGGGACGCTTGCCGACCGGATGGATCACCTCGATCTCCGGCGAAGCCACGTGCGTATCGTCGTAGAAGATCATGCCGCCGCCCTACCGCCCCTTTCCCAGGTGCGCCGAGTTCTTCTCGATCAGCGCCACCCGCTGCTGCACGCACTTGTGCGAGAACAGCGGGTCTTCCGGCGTGTTCTTGCAGTAGTCGATCAGTTGGTCCTCGGTGCTCGTGACCACGCCCAGACGGGTGTCCGACTCGCCGAAGTAGATGAAGACCTCGCCGCTGTCCCGCATGGCCGCCCCGCAACTGAAGATGTTGCCCGTCGTGTCGCCGCGCCGCTCGTCGCCGTACGCCGAAAAGAAATGCCCGCCCGGCCGGTAGATGACGCGCGACGGATCCTCCAGGCTGGTCATGAACGCGTACAGCACGTAGCGCAGGCCGCACGACTGATTCCGCACGCCGTGCGCGACGTGCAGCCAGCCGGCCCGCGTCTTGATCGGCGTCGGCCCGCCGCCGTTCTTGGCCTCCTTGACGGTGTGGTAAATCCGCTGGTCGATGATCTTCTCGCTGCGAATCTCCGCGTGCTCGATATCGTCCACCAGCGCCCAGCCGATGCCGGTCTGGCTGCCCGTGTCGATAAACGAATCGGCCGGACGCGTGTAGAAGGCGTATTGGCCGTCGACGAATTCCGGATGCAGGATGACGTTCCGCTGCTGCGGTCCGGACTTCAGATCGGGCAGACGTTCCCAACGCCGCAGGTCCTTCGTGCGGACGATTCCCGCGTCGGCGCGGGCTGCGCTGGGATCGTTCGGCTCCGTCCTGTCCTTGCGCTCGGCGCAGAACACCCCGTAGATCCACCCGTCCTCGTGTTGCGTCAGCCGCATGTCGTAGACGTTCGTCTCCGGATCGTCGGACACTGGAAGCACCACCGGCTTCTCGTGAAACCGGAAGTTGTCCACGCCCGTCTCGCTCTCCGCGATGGCGAAAAACGACTTGCGGTCAAACCCCTCCACGCGAACGACCAGCACGATCCTGCCGTCTTTGACCATCGCGCCGGAGTTGAACGTGGAGTTGACGCCCAGCCGCTGCATGAAGAACGGATTGTCCTTCTCGTCGAAATCGTAAATCCACGTCGGCGGAACGTGGTCGCGCGTGACCGCCGGATGCTCGTAACGAAAGTAAATTCCGTTGCCCGGCAAGACCGGCCGGTTGGGACGCGTGATCAGCTCCTCGTATTGGGCGGTCAACCGAGCCCTTCGCCGATGATAGATCGTATCCGACATCCTGCCTCTCCTGTAAACGGCGCCATTCCGTCGGCCGGACAATCCGGCGATCGCAATTGCGATCCACTGCCCCGCAAAACACCGGACGCATTCTACCCGTCCGTCGCCCTCATGTCCACGTTCCGAGCCCGGCGTCCATGCGGCCACGCCTCAGCGAATGATCGATCAGAACCATGGGCGGGATTCGAAATGCACGCAAGGGACGAACCGCTCGGCGAAGCGAGACGCCGCTCACATGGCGGTCCAGCCGCCGTCGACGGGAATCGTGGCCGCGGTCACGTACGACGATTCATCGGCCGCCAGAAACGCCACCGCGCCGGCAATCTGGTCCGCCTGACCGATCCGCCCCAACGCCGTCCGCGCGGCCAGACGCTGCACGAACTCACCCGCGTCCCGCTGCACCGGCGGCGCGGGAAACGGGCCGGGAGCGACCGCGTTGATGCGGATGTTCCTCGGACCCCAGTGAACGGCTAGGTAACGGACCATCTGGATCAGTGCGGCCTTGCCCGCGCCGTAGTCGATCGGATTCGGCGTCATCGGCGGATGGTACATCCTCGGATTCGGAGCGACCAGGCCGTACATCGACGCGAACATGATGATGCTGCCGCCGGCGCTCATCGCCGCTGCGGACTCCCGGGCGAACACGAAGCTGCCCGTCACGTTCACGCGGCACGAGCGGTCGAATTCCTCAGCCGTCAGGTCCTCCACCGTCTTGCCGGGCGAGTAATACGTGGCGTTGACCGCGATGTCGAGCCGGCCGAAACGCCCGAGAGTCTCCGCGACCGCGGATGCCACCGAAGCCGGCTCGCCGATATCCAATCCGACCGCCGAAACGCGGGCCTCGGCGAACCGGCCACGGATCGCCTCGACCATCTGACCAGCCTTCTCTTCGGACAGATCGGCGACCACCACGGCGGCCCCTTGTTCGACCAGCCCAAGACAGCAGGCGCAGCCGAGATACCCGCCGCCGCCCGCGAACAGCACTACCTTCTTGCTCAAATCAAACATGGCTATCTCGGGACAGAATCAGGATTGATAGTACAGATCGCCCGACCGCCGCAGCTTCAGGAAGTTCTCGTAGAGCCGCCGATACGCCTCGGCCCGCTGCGGATCGGGCTCAAACCGGCCCGCGAGTTTCACCAGACGGCTCGAGGCCTCGGCATAGTCCTTGAACGCGCCGGTCGCGACCGCGGCCATGATCGCCGAACCCGCCACGCCCGACTGCTCGTGGCCAAGCCGTTCCAGCGGCGCATCGAGAATGTCCGCGATCATCCGCGCCCAAACGTCCGAACGCGCCGCTCCGCCCACCACGCGAACCGCCCGCCCGCCCAGTTCCCAGCCGAGCAGCTCGATCAACTCGCGCGTCGCAAATCCCACGCCCTCCGCCGCCGCCCGCAGCATCGCCCACCGGTCGGTCTTACGCGACAGGCCCGCCACCGCGCCGCGATACCGCGCGTTGTTCGGCCACGCGCGACCGTCCAGGTCGATCAGCATCGCCGCCCCGTCGGACCCAACCGGCACGCCCGCGATCCGCTCGAAAACCTGCTCATAACTCAACTCGTCGGCCAGCAGCTTCTTGCACCAGTCGAATGCGCCGCATCCGCTGTTGGTATAGCCGAGCTGATAACTCGCCCCGGGAACCGGATACACGCTGCAGATTCCGTGAAAGCCCTGCGCCGCCGGCAGCCCGCCCGCGGTGAACATCTTGAACCCGATCAACGCGGTGCCGAGCACGACGAGAATCTTCTCATCGTCGTCAATCCCGGCGCCGACCGCGTTGGCCGTTTGGTCGTTGGCCCCGGTGACCACCGCCGCGGTCGCCGGCAGGCCGGTGCGCCCGGCGGCCTCGCGGCTGACCCGGCCGACGACCTGGCCGCTCGGCACGACTGCGGGCAACCGTTCCGGCGAAATCTCGAGCGCTTCGAGCATCGGTTGCCACCACCGCTCTTCCCGCCAGTCGTACAGCCCAGCCATCGCCGCGACGTTGGCGTCCCAGAACGCTTCGCCCGTCAAGTGGCGGATCAGCAACGCGCTGACGTGCAGGAACTGGTGCGCCCGTTCGAACACCTCAGCGTGCCGCCGCCGCAGGTACAGCAGCATCGACGCCAGGTGCCCGGAGTAGAGCTCGTCCATGCCGATCCGCTGAAAAATCTCCTCGCGCCCGAACCGCTGCGTCAGCTCGCGGCCCTCAGCCTCGGCCCGGCCGTCGATCCACGTCCAGGCGTTCTGCAGACATCGACCGTCGCGATCGACCGGCACGAAGCTCTGCCCCTGCCCGCTGACGCAGACGCCGCCGACCCGCGACAGATCGATCCGCCGGCCCAACTCACCCAGCGCCTGCTCGAACGCCTCCAAATACCGCGGACCCGGCAGCTCCGACCAGCCCGCCTGCGGATGGATCAACTCATACCGCGCCTCCGCCCAACCCAGAAACTCCCCGCGCTCCGCGTCGACCGCGCCAAGCTTCAAACCGCTCGTGCCGATATCCACGCCGACAAAAATCATGCCGCACCCTTCAAGCGCCGCCGCCCACGGCGGACCTCTTCCCTTCCAGCTACTGGCTTCTGACTTCGTCTTTCGGTCCGCGTGCTCCGCGTGGTCCGTGCCGCTCCTACAAAGAGCGCCTACTTGGTCGTCACGCGGCAGAACTCGCGAATGAACTCGACCGCCACCGCCGACATCGCCTCGTCGAGCTGCCGACCCGTCTCCTTGGTCGCCGGGGTCGGGTCGCCGTACGCCCCGGTCTGCGACTGCTGAAGACCCCAGGTGCTCCAGACCACCGGCTTCGAGCCGGCAAAACTGTCCGCCGGACAGTACTTGCTGCTGTAGCGCATATGATCGACGTCCTTGGCCTTCGACATGTCGATCGGCCGGCCGTAGTAAAGCATCATCGACGTCTCGTACTCGCCCGCGTGGATCGCGCCGCCCGCCTCCGTCTTGCGGATCTCAGCGAACTTCTTGGCCGCGAACGAAGCCGGCTGAATCACCGCGATCCACACCTTGGCCCGGTCCGCCACGTCGCGAACGAGCTGGCGCATGATCCCGTCGTGATGGCCGTGATTGTTCGACACGACGATCCGATAAAAGCCCATCTGCGCCAGCGATGTCACCACGTCGGTCAACGCCGCCAGCAAAACCTCGGGCCGCACCGAAATCGTGCCCGGCCAAGCCTTCATGATCTCCATCGAATACCCAGCCCACCAGGTCGGCATCACCAGCATCGGCGGATCGCCGGCTTCCTTCTCCCACCGCTGGGCGATCGTCCGCGAGGTGTCCTCCGCGATCATCGCGTCGGCTCCGGTCGCCATGTGCTCGCCGTGCTCCTCGACCGTGCCCACCGGCAGCAGCACCACCGCGCCGCGGGCGATGTAACCCTTCAATTCAACCCAGCTCTTGTCCTGAAAGTAGAAGCTCATCGGTTCACCTTTTCCTTATCAGTTGGTCGTTTATATGCCGTTTCGCCGGACAATCTGGCCCTGGACGATGGTCATCCGGACCTGCTCCCGATCATCGAGGACAACCAGATCGGCGTCAAGGCCTTCGCGGATGCGGCCGATCCGATCGCCCATTCCCAGCGTGTCCGCGATCGTGCGGCTGGCCATCGCGCAGCCTTCGGCCAAGTCGCATCCCAGCACCCACCGGCTCCGCCGGACCCCCTCGTCCATCGTCAACGCCGAACCGGACAGCCAGCCGTGCTCGGCGTCGCGCACCGCGTCATTCGGCCGGATTTCCACCGCCGGCCAACCGGGAATCTCGTACCGACCCGGAGGCAGCCCCGCCCCCACGTTGCAGTCAGTGATGATCGCCAACCGCTCCGCCCGCTTGGCCTTGTACGTGATCCGGGCCTTGATCGGCACCACGTGAATGCCATCACAGATCAACTCGCAGGTCACCCGATCATCCGCCACCAACGCATCATATCCACAAACCGGCCAGACGCCGGGCTCGATAATCTCCGGTAGCTTATCTATTACATTATAAACGTGAGTGCATATCCGCGCCCCCGCGTCGACGGCCGCCTTCATCTGCTCCGGCGTGGCCTTGGTATGGCCCAGCGCCACCACCACCCCCGACGAAACCAGCAGCTCGATAAGTCCGGTAATCTCGGGCAGTTCCGGCGATACCATCATCACCTTGACGTCCTCGCCGCCCGCCGCCAGCAGTTCCCGGCAGTAGCCGAGATCCGGTGGCGAAATCCACTCCGGCTCGATCGCTCCGGGCAAACCCACGAATGGGCCCTCGAGATAAAAACCCAGACACCGGGCCCCGCCGGTCATCCGCTGTTTCTCCAAACGCTTTTGTCCCAAAAGCTTAAGGAACTTGCGACGCTCGGCCACCAACCCCGCGAAGAATCCGGTCACCCCGAACTCTGCCTCGTAACGCCCCAGGTCGGCCAGCTCCGAGCCCACACAGGTCTTGTCCTTGAGGCCATGAAAATGCAGATCGAGAAACCCGGGCGCGACCCTGGCCCCCGCCAGATCGATCCGCTCGCCGCTGGCCCCATCCGCCACGCCGGGACCGGCCTTGCGAATGACAGAGCCTTCGATAACGAGGTCGCCGGGCACGAACCCCTCGTCGGTAAGTATTTGACAATTACTAAATTTTAATGAAGCCATCGATGTCTCCGTCACTGCGACGCCCTTCGGGCCGTCGAGTCATAATGACGAATTCTGCCAACAGGTTTTCAACAAGGCTTCTCCCGCCCTGTCGGAAGGTCATTCTTCCAGGTCGAGGGCCATCTGCTCAGCGGTTTTCGTGCGGTGGTTGCGCTGCCGCGTCGGCTGGGGAATCGTCTTCTCGAAGATATCGCCCTCTTCGAAGTCGTTGATGTCGGTGTGGCCGAGGGCGAGGGTCTCAGCGATGCGGGCCCGGGCCATCCGGGCGTAGTTCTCGGAAAGTTCCAGCCCCAGGTACCGTCGCCCAAGGATCGCCGCTGCGGTGGCCGTCGTCCCGGAGCCGGAAAACGGATCGAGCACCAGGTTGCCGGGGTCGCTCGAGGCCTTGACGATCCGGCCCAGGAGCTTGAGCGGCATCTGGCAGTTATGCCAGCCGACCCGCTCCTTGAACGTGCCGCACACCCGCGAGTACCGCCACACGTCGTCGGGCATCTTGCCCTTGGGGTTGGCCCGCGCGTCGGCGTAGATAAGCTGCCGCGCCGATGGCACGCGGACAGATAAGTCGTTGAAAATAAAGTTCTTGGGGTCGGCCACGAAGTAGAAGATATGGGTGTGGGCCCGGGCGAACTTCTGCTTGGTGGACTGCCCGAAGGTGTAGTGCCAGATGATCCAGTTTCTCAGGTGCAGATCGGCTTTGCGGGCGGCGATCCGGATCTCAGCCGCGAATTCATCCCCGATGGCGATATAGAACGACCCGTGATCGGCCAGGACGCCGCGGCACGCCGCGATCCACCGGTCGGTCCAGGCCACGTAGTCGTCATAATCCTTGTTGTCCCGATAGGTGTCGTACTCATAGCCGATGTTGAACGGCGGATCGGCGAACACCAGATCCACCTTCAGCCCCTCAGCCTTCGCCTGGGTCAGCAACTCAATACAATCGCCGCAGTGAATTTCATCGAGTTTGAGCATGTCGGAGCTACCGTCGCCTCTCCTACCGACCATGATAAGAAAGAAAGGCGAAAAGGCGAAGTCAAAATGCCGCCCGCGGAATACAAAGCCTGGAATCCCGTCATGGCCGGTGCTCCGTTCGCCGACGCCGCCCATTGATCGCCATCGACGCAAGGAGTAGACTGGGCGATACAGGTCCGATCTTGCCGCGGCGAGTGGTATGCACCCTTGAGGCGGCGGTCTTGCGGCGGGATAGCGGCGAAAGGAGGCTGGCGATGGCGGCGAAAGGTGCGCGTCGTTCGTTTGGCGCTCTGGTCCTGAGCCTGACGGCGTTCGCGGTCCTGATCGGCGGGTGCGGCGGGCCGGCCGATGATCCCAACGGCGGTTCGTACACGCTGACGGTGACGGTTTCGCCCGAAAACGGGGGGCAGGTAGCGGTTTCGCCGGAGCAGACGAGCTATGCCTCCGGTGCAACAGTTGCACTGACGGCGACCGCGGCGGAGGGCTACACGTTCGGCGGGTGGACGGGGGACGCGACGGGGTCCGACAACCCGCTGACGGTGACCGTTACGGGGAACATGGCCATCCAAGCCCAGTTCAGTACCGGTACTATCGAACCGAAGATCTCGGACGAGGCCAAGGTGCTGGGGAATGATCTGACGATTACGCAGGATGGGGAAGGCAACCTGGAGATATCAGGCGAGAAGCTTCCGGACCTTCGGCCGGGCAACGTGATTGTAAGTGCGCTTAACGGTGGGGTTTTGGCGCGGGTGCATTCGGTAAGCGAGCAGAACGGCGTGCTGATCGCGACGGTCTCGCCGGCGGCGCTGACCGAGATCATCGAGCAGGGCGAACTGGAGATTCAGCAGAGCTTTTCGCTGTCGGAGGCGAAGATCGAGTACCCAGCCGCGAAAGGCGCGGCGAAGGTCGCGTTCGAGGACGGGGCGTTGGTCCTTTCGGGGCTGGAGGTCGAGATCGAGGACGCGGCGACGGTGAAACTGACCGAGGGGCGGTTCGCGTTCGATCCGGATTTCGACTTCAAGCTGTCGGTGGAGGACTGGAAGGTTCAGCAGTTCCGCTGCGTGGCCTCGGGCCGGATGGAGATCGACGTGGACGCGGAGATCGAGGCGAAGGCGATCACCGACCTGCTGGAGAAGGAGGTGACACTGGCCGAGATGAAATTCC
>JAAYCJ010000067.1 GCA_012729815.1 Phycisphaerae bacterium
ACCCTTGTGCCTGCCCTCCGCCGCACACCCAATCCAGCCCCCTCCCCACGTGTCATTCCCGCGAAAGCGGGAATCCAGATTCTTCACACCACCACACGCTTCAAACTACACCCTCAACATCAAAACACCAAACCCGTCCCATCCCAACAAATTCGAAATCCGAAATCCGAAATCAGACCTCTCCTCAAGCCAGCACCAACACCAGCGCCACCCCCGCCAACACCAGCACCGCCGCCGCAACCCGCAGCGACCACGCATAATACCCCTTCGTCGCCGCGTTCAAAAACCCATACACAGCCACGATCAAAACCGCCATCCCAACCGCCGAAAACCACGTCACCCGCGCCCTGTATCCCGCCCGCCCCTCCGGCGTCCGCGCAAACTGCTCCCGGCCCGACTGCGACATCAGCGCGTACGCCGCCGCGTCCTCCCGATCGTACACCAGCAGCATCGCCCGCCACACCTGCCCATACGGCCGATCGAACTGCTGAACGAACCGATCGGCAACGAACATCCCGCGACGCAGCTCCCCGCGAATCAACTCCGCCAGCGCCCCATCGCTCGCCTGCGACCACACGCTGTTCTGCCGCTGCGCCACGTGACGGAAGTACGGCAACAACTGCCGCGCCGCGTCCTGGAACGCAAGCTCCTCCGCCTCCCGCACCGTCGTCGCCGGCGACCGCGACTCCGCCAGGTACCAGTGCCGATCTTGGTTGCGATTCACAAATTGCGCGAAATCATCGTTCCAGCCCTTCTCGTCAAACGCCGCGCTCCGCGACGTCTGCCCGCCCGGCCCGCGAAGCACCGCCGTCACCGTCCCGTTCCGCAGGTTGGCACCGTATGCGGTGTAGCTCCCCTCCGACACCACCTCCACCGACAGCACCACCGCCGGCTGCGTGCTCGGAACCCCCTCAAGCCGAACCACCCGCCCAACTCGCGCCTCACGCTCCCGAACCGCCTCCCCGATCGCGTCCGACGCCAATCCGCCCGCCAGCCCGATCGTCAAATCCTCCTCGCCGCCCGGCGCGATCGTCGCCAGCGATTTGATGACCCCAAGCGCAGCCGCCTTACCCGCCGACGCCGCCGACGCATAAACACTCGCCTCAAACTCCCCTTCACCCAAATCCCACGCCGGCCGCGCCTCAACTACCGCCGCGGAATCGTCAAGAATCACCTCCGTCCGAACCGGTGGCGGAACCGAATCCACCAGATCGCCCGATGTGCCGCCGTAATACTGCCGCTGACGGGGATTCTCAGCGTTCAAACTCGCTGTCGCATGCCCGCGCGAAACCACTACCCGCCGCCCGACAAAAAAGAAAGCGGCCAACGCGAAAACAACCGCCACAACCACAACCATCCCACCCGCGCCCGCCAGAATTGTCCACCCGCCTCGGCGGCCTCTCGCCACCCCAACCACGACCACAAACGCGATCGCCACCAGCGCCGCGATCACCAGCAATCCTACCAACGACATATTCATATGTGGCTGCGACATCATATCCTCAACCCTCAACCCAAGCCATCAATCCATCACCGCCGGAGGAAAGTGCACCACCTCCGTCTTCTCCGGCCACGCCAGAACGAAAAACGAAGCCACCAGCAAAATCCCCGCCACGATCGCGTCGCCGCTCCGCACCCCGTTCAAAAACATCTCCAGCGACTCGCCGAACTGGTTCTGCTCGATCGCCTCCGCGATCCCCGGCCAGTGCAGACCCGCCGCCGCGCTCCGCGAAAGCCGCAACACCCCCAAAACCCCCAGCATCGCCAGCGCCGCACGACCCATGTGAACCGCCCCCGCCCGCCGACGCGCGAAAATAAACGTCAGCGTCGTCAGCAGAAACAACATCCACAACGCCCACGTACCCAACCGATCGAACAGCACCGGCCAGTTCCCGCCCAACCCGCGAGTCAACTCACGCGCCAAATCCGGATCCGGCAAGCCCGCAGCCGCCGCCCCCGCCAGATTCAACGCCAACCCCAATCCCACCACCAGCGTGACCAACAGCACCATCCCCCCCACAAACGATAAAAACATGCTCGTCTGACGAGGATGCGGATAATCCGAACCCGCCGAAAAACGCGACCCTTCTGTCCGATGATATTCCCTCGCCTCCGGCGAAACCTCCTCACGCTCAACCGGCGACTCCACCCGCAGCGGCGCCCGCGGCGCCTCTTGGTGAATCGTTCCCGGCCGCAAACCCTCGATCGCGCCCGGAACCGCCGGGGCCGTCCGGTAGTGCATCCCCTCCAACTCGTCCTCGCCCTCCCACATCACCAGCGGCCGGCCACAGCTGTCCGTGAACCGCCCGACGATAATCATGATGATGTCGTAAAGCTGCCCGATCCCCAGCAACCCGGCCGTGAGCAGCCACAAAATCCCCGTCCCGATCTTACCCACGTAAAACCGCTGCAGCCCGTTGAACCCGATCAACCCGCCCGCCGCGAAAAACAATGCCCAAAGCCGCTTCTCCGGCGACGGTCGCACCGACGCCACCGGTCGCACCTCCCGATGCGGAGCCGGAACCGGAATCATCGCCAGCACCGGCAACAAAATAACCGGCGCGACGATAAAGAAAATCGCAATCAACGCCTCCTCCTCCGTCAGGTTAAAACCGGCCAGGCATGCCACGCCACAAGTCATCGATATGATGCAGACCAGATGCAGCAGAGGTCTGACCACGCCGCGCCACCACCCGCGCCACCCACGCTCGTAGACTCTGATCAGACACACCGCCGACAGCAACAGACCGCCAACCCCGGCGATGACCGCGGCGACCGATTCATCGCCTCGGTAGTGCACAACCCCCAGACTCACCAGAAACATCAATCCTACAATCGCCGAAGCCACAAACAGCAACACCCAAAGCCCGCGAACAAACCACGGCACCGGCCGCTCCTGGAACCAGGACCCACTCGGCTGAACGTACGGCCGCGACGGCTGAACGTGCCGACCAGCCGGCGCCGGCTGAACCGCCTCCAGCCGCTCCTGCTGCGCCTCCCGCGCCGGCCGCAGCGGTTTCGACTCCTCTTCCCGCCGCTCCCGCGACCCCGCGTGGAACGGACTGGCCACCTGGACCGCCAGCACCGTACCCGCCGCCACCGCCACCGCCATCGGCGAATACCCGCCAGTCAGCGAGGCAATCAAAAACGCCCCCACCCCAACCCCCAACGAATGCCAAAGCGTCAACCGCAGCCGACGGTGCGGATCCGTCAAACCCCACCAGTTCACCAGGAACCACGGAACCGCCACCGCCACCCACGTGCCCGCCGCGTGCTCGTGGCTGAACTCCGCCGCCAGCCAGAATATCGCCGCCGCCAACGCCGCGAACAGCACCGCCGATCCCGCCATCGCAAGCCGGCGAACCGCTACCGGCTCCTCGCCCATCCGCGACGCCAACCGCCGCCTCGCGAAAAATATCCCGCCCACCGCCGCCGCCGTCATCACCAGCGCCGTCACCCCCTCCCACAGCCCCGGCCCACCGTTCGATCCCGCCCACACGCACGCCAGCGCGAAAATCACCATCGTGATCCGCGCCAACTGCGACCGCTGACGCCGAGTCAACGTGTCCTCAATCTCCGTGCCGTTCACCTCGACGCCCCGCCCGTCACGCATCGCCCGGTGCGCATCCCGCATCGCCCGGATCTTGGCGTGCACCTCCTCCCTGCCCTCCTGAATTCGGCTCCGCAAATCCCGCCCGCCGTCCCGAACGTGACGCCACGAATCCCGATGCGCATCCTCCGCCTCGCCCTTCGGCCCCGGAGGCGGCGTCGCCGCCCCAGACCCACCCGATACCACCCCGCGACCCGCCACCGCACGCTCCGCCACCATCGTCAGACTGTCCGGCGAAAACATCGAAACGCTCGTCCGTACGTGCTCCGACCCGAACGCCGCCTCCACCATCTCGCCCGCCGTCTGATACCGGACCTTCGGGTCCTTCGACATCGCCTTCCTGATCACCGTCGCCAAAGGCTCCTCGATCATCGAAACGTCCGGCTCAGCCGCAACGTGCTTCATCAGAATCTCGCCGATGCTCGAACCCTCAAACGGCACCCGGCCCGTCAGCATCTCATACAACACCGCGCCCAACGCGTAAATATCAATCGTCCGGTAGTAATTCCCCGCCCCGATCTCCGGAGCCATGTAGTGCACCGTCCCCACCGTGATCGTCTGGCCGCTCTGGCGACTCGCGTTGATCACCTTGCTCAGCCCGTAGTCGCCGATCTTGACGTACCCGTCCTCGTAAAAAATGTTACCGGGTTTCAAATCCCGGTGGACAATCCCTCGGTCGTGCAAATACCCCAACCCCTTGGCGATCTCCCGCAGAAAAAACGCCGCCTTCTGAACCCCCATCCCATCCGGCGTCTCATTCAACAGCTCCCGCAGCGACGGGCCCGCCACGTACTCCATGATCACAAACGCCTGACCCTCGTCGTTGTGCCGAACGTCGAAAATCGTCACCAGGTGCGGGCTCTTCAAATTCATGCACTGGCTGATCCCCCGCAGCTCCACCTGCTCGTACATCTGAACCGACTTGAGCGCCACCTCCCGGCCGCTGTCGCTCACCGCGTAGTACACCTCCCCGAACCCGCCCCGGCCAACCGCGCGCTGGATCGTGTACCCCTCAAGCGGTCTATCGCCATACTTATATTTAAACACCTGATTCATCGTTCTGCCCAGCCTGTCTCAGTCCGCCGGCCTCGCCGGTCACAATTTGTATGACAACCATATCATCATATCAATTACCGTCGCCAACGACCCTGCTTATGCCTCATCCACAATCACCATCGAAACCCCCCCCACCGCCACCCGCGCGCCCGGCGCGATCCCGTCCTCACCGTCGTACGGCCTGCCCTCCACCGTCACCGCCTCGCCCGTCCGCACCATCACCCGCCCCTCCCGGCGATACATAACCACCGGCTGCGACAACTGTTCCGTGCGAATGTGCGCCCCCGCCGACGGTCCCATCACGATCTCCCGATCCATCAAAATGATCCGCCGCGCCTCCCCACGCGCCAATCGTGTCCCGCACAACTCCACCACCGCCGTCGTACTCGCGGCATTAGGCAATAAAAATTTCAATCTGCACCGTCGTGACAGTTCGATTCTAACACCGTCACTCAATAATGCCCGCCACGTTTCGCGACCGCCCACCATGATCGGTTTGTCCGATGAGGCAAAATAGTCCTCATCGATCCGCTCGAAAGTCACTGTGGCACAATCGGTTTCGGCTTGCACGACCACATCCGGCCTCGACGACTTGCCGCAGCCGATCGATACCCGATCGCCGCTGAGCACCAGAAAACTGCCCACGCCGTCCGCGTGAATGGCAAACCGTCCACCCATCTTCGTTCGCGGTGCCGTCACCTCCGCGGCACGCTGCGCCGCCACGTGCTTGACCGGCACAACTGACGGCGACGGCTCGACTTGCGCGCCCAGCAGGCCCAGCGGCCCCGCCCCGAGGTGCTCAGCCGCCTCAGCCGCCCGCTGCGCCGCGCCAATCGCCTCAACCAACCACTTGGCCTCCGGCACGATCGTCCGCACGCGATTCAGCGACTGCCAGCCGTCGCGAAAACGACCCGCCGCAATGCACCGCCACGCAGCCCGGCATTCATCCAGCGCCCGCCGCAATTCCGCGGCCTCCACCGCTTGGGTGGGCAGTCCGCAAAGCCGCTGGGCGAGGCTTTCCGCCAAATCCAATCGCCCCTGCACCAGCGCCTCGCGGGTGCGTTCGGCGATCCGGCTGACCACCTGGCCGGTCAGTTCGGCCAGCTCCGGGTTCGACCCGTGGGCGGTCATCGCCGCCGCCAAGTGGTTCAGCGCGCCGGTCCAGTCGTCGCATTCGATGCACTGCCGCGCCCGTCGGATCGCGGTCTGGGCCTGCCGGC
This sequence comes from Phycisphaerae bacterium, assembly GCA_012729815.1. Classification (NCBI taxonomy): domain Bacteria; kingdom Pseudomonadati; phylum Planctomycetota; class Phycisphaerae; species Phycisphaerae bacterium. Next base: position 5,887 of record JAAYCJ010000067.1, read on the forward strand.
GTCGCAGATCGGCTTCGTGGAGCAGGCCTTCGGCCCGCTCGCTGTGCTCCAAACCGGCCACGAGGGCCTCAGCGGCGCTGACGTCGCCTTGCGCCATCTGCTGTCGGGCGGCGGCGACCATGCCGTTTCGCCGTCGGCCGTCGCGGTCATGGTCGGCCATGGCCTGGCCGATGGCGGTTCGCAGCGATTCGATTTCGGGGTCGGCACCGCCGAGTTGGGCGGCGCGGGTGCAGTCGCTCATGGCGGCTGGGAGGCGTCCGGCTTCGAGGTGTTCGCGTCCGCGTTTGACGTAAGCCTTGATTAGTTCCGAGGTTAGCCTTTGGCCGTGGCGGTGTTCGCGAACGTCCGGATCGGCCAGCAGCTCGGCTGTCTCTTCGAGGCGGCCGTCCGCCAGGGCTGTTTCGGCCTGTTTGATACGAAGGAAAAGCACGGGAACCCTCTTTCACTCAGGGGTTTACAGGTTCGAGTATACCCTTGCCTCCGTTGGCCCGCAAGCCGGCCTCGCCCGGTCCGTCGCGCAAGACCTTCTTCAAGCGTTTTTGAAGAGTCTCAAGCAGGACTCCTCGGACCGAGGCGTACTGGCTGGATGAGAGCTGCTCGAGGTCGGTCTCGGTCATCCGGTCGATTTCCATCAGCCGGTTTTTCATGTCAGCACTCCGCTGTTCCACTGCCTCATGTAAAGACGTCGCGGATAGTCGAACGTTTCAGGATTTCCCCACGGATCCCGCTGCGGGACGCGCCGCCGGACCCCTGGTTCGACCACGGACATGGTCGTTGCCGGGTCCGGCGGCGCTCGGCCGGACCATCAGTTGAATTCAACGCTGCGATCGCCCGTGGGGGTCTCGACCTTCTGCGGCGGCTGAGACTCCGGGGACGGGACGATTTCGAAGTACTCGCCGACCTGGCGGAGCAGTTCTTTCTCGTCGATGGTGTCGACGGGGATCGTCTGGACGAAGCGAGCCTCGTGGGCGAGGACGCGTTCGGCCACGTCGAGTCGGGTCTTGATCTCGGTGATGAGCTTTTCGGTCTTGGCCAGTTTGCTGCTGTCGATGGCCAGCGGGGAGCCCGCGCCGGCGGCCTTGACGAGGCGGTACTGGCTTTCGAGGGACTTGATCTGGTCTTCGAGTCGGACCTTTTGGCTGCGGGTTCGGTCGAGCATCTGCATGGCGGTGGCGAGGGACCGTTCGCGGGTGGTCAGCAGTCGCCGCTTGCCTTCGAGGACGACCTCGGCCTCCTTGTAGCGATCGAAGGCGGCTGAGAGGTCTTCCGTGAGCTGGTCGCGGGTGTAGGTGAAGCCGGCCAGGCGGTAGGTTGGCGCGCCGTCGGCGAGGTGATCGCGGAGTCGGCAGATCTTGGTGCGATGGTCTTCGAGGGCCTGTTCGGATCGGACGATGTCGCCCTTGAGTCCGGCGACCTCGACCTCTTCCTGGGCGATCAGTCGGATGTTGGCGTGCATTTCGGGGATGATCTGTTCGAGGAGGTTCTGGGCCCGCTGGAGTTCGAATTCGATGGGGACTGCGTTCTTAACGCTTGTGCGGACTGAACTTGCGGAGGTTTTGAGGTAGCTGACGGCGTCTTTGCCGAACAGCAGTCCTCCGGTGAGGCTCAGCCCCGCCACGGACAGGACACCGAGTTTGATCCACTTGGTAATCATTGTGACACTCCTTCAGACAACCGGACTTATTCGTTGCGGTTACGATTTCAACGGTCTTTCGACCACAAGGGGTTTGACGAGGGGGGGAGGAGAATATTTCTGGGGGAGAATTCAGTGGTCAGAACTCAGAATGAAGGCAAAAGGCAGAATGCAAAGCGGGACAGGGGAATTGAACAGAAGGGCGCAAAGAACACGAAGGGGGAAGATGAGGAGTCGGGGGGGAGGGAAGGCTTTAGGCTTTGGGCTCTAGGCTTTAGGGGTCCGCCGGAGGCGGACGGGGGAGGGTTGAACTGCCAAGAAGCCAAGAGCGCCAAGGTGGAGAAGAAGGCGGAGGGAGTCCGGTGATCAGGAGGGAGAGGCGGGTTTCCCGCAGAGGGGCTGAGACGCAGAGAGGGAGAAGAAAGAGATTTGAACAGGAGGCAGCAACGGGAGCGAAGAGGGGCTTAAGTAGAAACTCAAGACCTGACCCCGGGGGTCTGAGGGTCGGTGCTCGTGCGGGTGGGAGATTGATCTGTCGGAGCGTGGTGGGGTATAGTCGGGTCTGGTGGGTGGGATTGGGCGAGTGGTGGCGCGGCTGCGGTTTGGCGGTGCGAGCAGTTTGGCGCAGCGACTCGTCTGACTCGAAGTACAAGGGGTTGCCGCGGCTGGTGGAGCAGGAATAGCTGATGCCGACGTTGGAATGGACGGGAAAAAGGCGGTTTTGAACCGCCAGGGTGAGGTGGCCTGACATTTGGGCAGATGCCGTAAACAGATCAAGGCGACATGACGGTAATGGAGGAACGCGGGTATGGGCGACATGAAAACGTGTCCGTTGTGTCGGCAACCGGCAGAAGGCAGCTTCTCATCCATGTACGACGTGGTTTGCTTCGACTGCGACAACTGTGGAGGCTACAGCATCGACCGAGTTTTAGTTGATGACCTAGAGGGGGCGAACGACGACCGGCCTTTTAAGCTGGCGTGCTTGCTGTGTGAACAGAAACTACGCAATCCCAAACGTTCGGTCGGTGTGTTCTATGAACCGGACATCTCCAATGTGAATCCAAATGATCGTACCGTTCTGTGGCAAGTGGATGAGTTGCTGGCGAGACCAAGTGCATTTCGATACCCGGCAGTACAACCATATCGTCTACGAGGACGCCGAGGACCTTCGCGTGAAGCTTCGCAACCGGATCGCCGCGACGATTCACTGAGCAGTACCGTGCTGCATGTGGAGCAGCATCAATGGCAGAGGCAGGCGAGTGGCGGCTGTGTGTTGTCATCTGCAGATTGCGGAAAAGGCGAGGCGGCGCTCGGGGAATGTGGTAGCAGGGCATGACCCGCGTCGGGTTTCGCTTGCGTGAGCGTCAGATGAGCTGAGAATATGGCCGGTCGGTGGGTGGTGTTCCAGTTTTCCGTCAGCCTCATGGCTGTAATTGCCATAACGTCCAATTGCAGAGCAAATTATGCCGGCGTCATTTTGGGCGGAGGTAGGATGCGCTCCGGCGGCGGATCGCATTAATTAGAATTATATCAATCCGCCTTTGTTTATTCTCTGTGTGGCTGTTGGTGAGCCGTTGAGGCACGCGGTGCGGCGCCTCCGGGGAATATCGCAAAATTACGATATTTGGCTTGACTTTGTATCGCAATAATGCGATAGTTCTTATAGAAAGGAATCTTGATGCCCAAGACTGACGTCGTGATTTACGCTGAGACGGATGGATCCGTCCCGCTGTTGGAGTGGCTCGACGAACTGCCGGCAAAGGTCCAGGACAAGTGCATGGCAAAGGTGGAACGACTTGGAGAACTTGGTCATGAGTTGCGTCGGCCGGAAGCTGACATTCTTCGCGACAAGATTCACGAGCTGCGCATCGGTTTTCAGGGCATCAACTATCGCGTGTTGTATTTCTTTCATGGTCAGCAGGCGGTGCTATCGCATGGGTGCACGAAGGAGGGCAGAGTTCCCGACAGGGAGATAGACGAAGCGGTCAGACGGAGACGGTGCTTCGAAGAGGACCCGATGCGACACAGTTACAGGGAGTAGTCAAGATGGAAGAGAAGAAGAAGACAACGGATGCACTGAAGATATTGAAGGACCGGTACGTCAAGGGCGATTCGAATCGCGAGGCTTCGGTTCGCGAAGAGAAGGTGAACTCCGCAGTTGCTTCGATAATCTATGAACTCAGAAAGGACGCCGGCCTGAGTCAACGCGATTTGGCTGAACTGGTTGGAACGACGCAGTCAGTGATCAGCCGATTGGAGGATGCAGACTACGACGGGCACTCACTATCGATGCTGAGCCGGATTGCCAGGGCGCTGAAGCAGAAGCTCACAGTCGTCATGGAGGCAGATATTCCCGAGGCGGGGTTATTGCAGGATGCATTTTGTCAGTTCGTTCAGATGCTACGAAAACGCCAGAAGTTGACGGTGGATATGCTGGCCTCGCGACTGGATGTGGACCGAGATGAGCTTGCGGCGCTGGAGCGCGGTCGAAGATGCAGGCCGAATCCGCTTCTCATACACAAGCTGAGCCAGTTCTTTGGCGTACCAGAACGGCGATTCTTGATGCTGGCTGGCGCCATTCGGGATGTGCCGAGGGATGTCACGGAACGGGCATCCCGGTTTGCGGCGCACTCGGATTCTCTGGCGGCGTTGACCCGTGAGGAAAAACGGCTGCTTGATGAATTTGTGGAGTTCATTAAGGCTGAGGCGTAGGATGTGGGGCGGAGGGCAGGCACAAGGCCTGCCCGTACGGGGAAGAGGCAGGGACGAGGGTTGGGGGTACGAGTTTTTGAGTGGACAGTTTGGGGGGTTCTTTGTATGACATGGCGGCGTTGGCGATGGGTTTGACTATGCGCAGGAGATTGGCGGATGAAGTTGGACAATGGTCTGGTTCGGTTTGAGTTTGACGAGGCGACGGGCGGTCTGGTTCAGATTACGGATCGGGCGAGCGGCCGGCGGTGGCTGAACGATTCGCGCGGGTGTCGGCTGGCGAAGCTGATCGTACCGACGCCGGAGCATTGTTCGATGCCGCTGCGCTCGCACGAGGCGGGTCGGCCGACGATGCGGCGTTTGGCGGACGGGTTGGAGATTGCGTTCCCGGAGTTGAGTTATCGCGGACGGAAGATGGGGGTGTTTTTGACGGTTCGGGTTCGTCTGCCGGAGGGTCGGTCGGAGGGTTTGTTCTCGGCTGAGATTCGCAACGAGAGTCCGCATCGGGTTCACGAGATGTGGTTTCCGTGGCTTGGCGGTCGTCGGAGGCGGGCGGGCGGATCGGCGGACGTGGTGACGACGAGCAAGACGCGGATCGGCGACATTCACGGGGCGCTGGCGGGCGGCGGGAAGCTGGCGCACACTTTTGGGCATCACAACCAGCGGCTTGGGATGGATCCGACGCACATGCTGCCGATGATGGATATGAGCAGCGACGGGTGCGGGCTGTCGTACATCAAGTACGAGCGTCAGCCGTCGCCGCACATTCTGGTGTTTGAGAATCCGCTGCACGTGTCGGACGATCCGTGTTTGACGTGGTCGTGGGCGAGCGGGGTTTTTGTGGAGCCGGGTCGGACATGGACGAGCTGCGAGTTTGGGATTGGCGTGCATCAGGGCGACTGGCACGCGACGGCGGACCGGCTTCGGGAGTGGATGGCGGAGTGGTGGCAGCCGTGCGACACGCCGCGTGCGGTGCGTGAGAAGATCGGGTTGGTTCACGTTCAGACGCGCGGGTTTTCGGGCGAGGATTACCACGAGTTTTCGGAGCTGCCGGCGATCGCCCGCGACGCGAGGAAGTTCGGCGTGCGGGATTTGATGATCTGGGATTGCACGGCGTCGGTGTATTACCGTCCGGACCGCGGGGATTTCTGGGAGATGCCGGCGGAGCGTGAGCGGGAATTGCGGCGGTCGCTGGCGGCGGTGCGGAAGCTCGGGTTTTCGGTGTCGTCGTTTGTGAACTGGCGGCTGTTGGCGGAGTACAACGGGACGTGGCCGGATTTGAAGGGGCTGGCGCAGGAGAGCGTGTTCGGCGTGCCGCTGTTCGGATTTCCGTGCTCGACGATGGACGGCGGGTTGTACGGGGATTTGGGTTATGAGATGGGTTCGCACGCGGTGTGCTGCGGAGCGGACGGGTATTTGCCGTTCGCACGGCGGGTGCTGGAGCGGACGTTTGAGTTGGGGTTTGACGCGACGGCGATCGATCAGGCGTTCGAGTGGAATTACTGTTTGTCGCGGGAGCACGGTCACGCGTCGCCGCAGGAGGCGTGGCGGCGGACGTATGCGTGGTTTGACGAGGCGACTCGGACGACGCGGGCGCGGACCGGGTCGTACACGGTGGCGGAGGTGCCGGACCTTTATAACACGCAGTACATCGATCTGTGGTGGAATTGGGGCTGGCGGGACGATTCGTGGGCGAGGTCGTCGGTGTACCGGTACGTGCTGCCGTCGATGATTCCGTGCTGGTGCATCGATGAGAATCAGCGGGACGTGATCGGACAGGCGTTTGCGGTGGGGAGTTTTCTGGCCATCGGCACGCGGGACATGACGGGGTATTTGTCGGACGATTCGGAATTGGCGGCGCAGGTTGGACGGCTGGCGCGTTTGCGGAAGGCGACGGCGCGGTACGTGAATCACGGGCGGTTTTTGGACGATCGGGGGTTGAAGGTGACGGGCGGCAAGGGGTACGTGTATGAGTCGGGTCGCGGGCTGGCGGTGGCGTTGGCGAATGGGAAGGGTCGGACGGTGAAGATGAAGGTGTCGCTGTCGCCGGAGGCGCTTGGGCGGAAGGTCGGCCAGCAGGGCGTGTTCCATATGGAAGGCGTTTCGGCGGTTGAGGTGACGCCGGGTCGTCGCGGCGGGAGGTTGACGGCGACGGTGGAGTTGCCGGCGTATGGCGCGGGGGTGTTGGCGTTTGATGGGGTGAAGCGGCAGTGATTTTTACGCGAGTTCGACCTTGGGTGGGGCGTCGATTTTTGAGGCGACGGCGCCGTCGGGCCGGCGGGAGTGTTCGACGGTGATGGGGCCGTGCGGGGTGGGCAGGGTTCCGGCGGCGAAGGTCAGGTCGGCGAGGTGCGGGCGGACGGCGGCTTTGCGGTAGCCGGGTTCGAGCGGGACGATGCCGAGGACTTCGCGGGGGAGCCAGGCGGTGGGCCCGGCGGCCCAGCCGTGGCAAAGGGAGTGACGCTGGCCTTCGTAGCAGCCTTTGCCGCAGTAGCCGTGGACGTCGCGTTTGTCGGGCGGGACGATCTCGTCCATCCGGCCGGCGTTTTCGAGCCATTCGGTTTCGAAGGCTTCGAAGAAGGTGGTGGCGCCGAGGTCGAGCATGCCGCCCCAGTAGGATCGGATCAGGTCGAGGCATCCGGCGTGGTCGTCGGCGAGGGCGCGGGCCTGGAGGACGTAGTAGCCGAACCAGGTGGAGAGTTGGCGGTCGGGTTGGAGGGCGAGGCAGATTTGGTTGGCGTGTCGCGGGTCTTCGAGACCGGCGATCGCGCGGACGGCGTGGACGTGTTTGCGCGGGCTTTCGGCGAGCGGGGCGGCGCGGAGTTTCTGGTGGAGTTGTGAGGCGAGGTCGGCGAGTTGGTCGTCGTTGATGGCGCGGGCGATTTTGGCGGCTGCGTCTGCAGCGAGGACGAAGATGGCTTGGATGGATTCGCCTTCGGCGGTCGGGTCGCCGAGGAGGGCGTGGTCGACGAAGCTGCCGAGGGTTTGCCGGCCGTCGGGGTCGATATGGTTGGCGAGGCGTTTGGTCAGGTGGGTGAGGGCGTCGCGCTGAGCGCGGAGGTAGGGCAGGTCGGCGGTGAGCATGTACCAGTCCCAGTGGCTGACGATCCACCAGAGGGAGTAGGAGGGAATGTTGTTGATCCAGGCGTCGGGGTCGGTGGTATCGCGGAGGAAGTCGAGGGTGTGGGGGACGACCTCGTGCGGACCGAAGAGGGCGGCGATGACGTGGAGCTGCGGATGGAGGTCGCCCATCCAGGCGAGGCGGTCGCGTTTGATGCCGTCCATGACGATGTCCTGGCAGCAGAGGTGGACGGTGCGGGCACCGACGCGGTAGATTTCGTTGAGGCGTTGGTCGGAGGATTCGAAGCTACCGAGGAATTGGCGGTCGCGTTCGATGGCGACGGCTTGGACGGATCGGATGGTGACGGCGGTGTTGGGTTCGAGGAGGTCGATGCGGACGAAGCGGAAGCCGGTGAGGCCGAATTCCTGGGTTCCCATGCCGGGAAAGTCGACGGTGAAGTCGTGGATGGCGTGGTCGTTGTTGGGGTCGGCGAAGGTTTCGGAGACGGATTCGCCGAAGCGGATGCGGAGGGGGACGTGCATTCGAGGGGTGGAGGCGGGGACGGCGATGCGGACGGAGCCGTTGTATTCGCGGCCGAAGTCGAGGGTGATGGAGGGGCCGGGTCCGTCGCCGGCGGCGAGGCGGCAGACTGTCAGGTCGTCGCGGAGGAGGGCGTCGGGGTTTTCGATGGCGCCGGCGGCGGGATCGGACCAGACGATTCGGGCGGGCATGGCGAGGAAGCGGTTGAGGGGGTCTCGGCGCTGGGATGGGGATGTCATGGGTCGTCCTTGAAAATTCGGTTTTTGCGAATGGGGCAGGATAGCGGGTGGAGGGGAGGGTGTCAATGGGTGGCGGGTTGGAGCAGGAGGGGCCGCAGCGGCGGGAGGGTGAGGCGGGATGGGAACATTTCGTAGCTGATCAGGTCGAGCATGGGGCCGGCGGCGCCGTGGAGTTCGACGGTTTGCGGCTGATGGGTGTAGTTGACGAGGTTGAGGAGGAATTGGCCGTTGTGGGGGACCAGACGCCATTCGAGGCCGTCGGGATACTGGCGGTCGGCGAGGGTGACCTGGATGGGGAGCGGGTTGAGGGTATCGTCGAGGATCGATTTGAGGGCGGCGGCGAGGGTTTGATGGTCGGCGTTTGGGGCGAGGGCGGGGCATCGCAGCGGGTTGGGCAATTCGCGGTTGAAGTCATCTTTGGCGAATGACGCGCCGATCGAGATGATTTGGCGGTTTGGCGCGGCGGATTGCCACGCGCGGAGTTTTTCGACGGTTTGCGGCAGGACATGCGAGGCGTTTGGGGCGAGGATGAGTTTGAGGTCGGCGAAGTCGCCGTCGGCGATCTGGCGTTCGGAGATGAAGGCGATTTTTCGGCCGAGGAAGTTGAGGGCGTGGTAGAGGTCGGCGGCGGTCTGGCCGTAGGCGGGGTTGTAGAGGTATGAGGTGGGTGAGTAGAGGATGGCCAGGTCGGCGGGTTGGTCGAAGAAGGCTTTGATCTGGCGGGCGAGTCGGTTGGCGTCGAGGGTGACCTGGCCGGCGGCGGCGGCGGCGATGGGACGTTCGGGGAAGAGGCCGTAGAGGCTGGCGTAGCCGCCTGGTCCCTGATCGACCCAGGCCCAGTTGGCGGAGAAGCCCAGGCCGTGGGTGAACTGCTGGAAGAGGGCGGTGTAGACGTGGTCGTAGGGGACGTCGCGTTTTTCCTGGTCGTGGATGATGTGGTTTTCGGTGTTGACGACGACGGTGTGTTTGAGGGAGGTCTGGAGGTCGTAGTAGAGGGCGGTGGAGAGCCAGTCGACGGCGTAGCCGGGTGCGTGGAAGACGTGGCCGCCGGGATACATGAAGTAGTTGTCGTTGCCGTTGAGGTCGGTGGCGAGGGTGAAGCGTTCGGGATCGACGTTGTTGTATCGTTCGCCGTGGATGAAGGCTTTGAAGACCATCATTTTGGTGTGGGTGCGGGCGGCGGGCCAGGCGTCGTGGACGATGTCGCTCATCCAGGCGATCCAGTCGGCGAAGAGGGCGCTTTTGTAGCGGTGCCAGTCGAAGGCGAGGACGGGGTCTTTCTCGACGCTGAATGCGCTCTGGTAGCCGAGCGGGCGGGTGGGCAGGAGGTTGGTAACTTCGTCGAAGGATGCCAGTTTTGTGCCGTAGGCGCGGTTGAGGGCTGAGATGTCGTTGTGGTAGCGGCGTTTGAGGTAGTCGCGGAATCGCGTGTGGTGGAAGCCGGAGGCGATATCCTTGTCGATGTAGATGGGTTCGTTGATCAGGCAGAAGGAGGCGATGGCCTCGGCTCCGGGCAGTTGGCGCAGGTCGGTGACGACGGATTGGAGGTAGAGTTGCACCATGTCGCGGGCGCGCGGGTCGTCGAACTGGTAGCGGAGGAATCCGGAGTCCATGTAGGGCAGGCGGTAGGGTCCGGTGATTTCGTGCGGATAGACGTTTTCGACGCTCAGGTGCAGGTCGACGGCGATGTCGTTTTTGGCTGCGAGGGCCAGCGTGCCCGCGACGCGTTCGCCGGCGACGACGGCGGGGTCGTAGACGAATTGGCCGTTTTGGTCGACGTCGATGATCTTGTGCTGGTTGTCGTAGGACCAGGCGTAGGGCCCGAATCCGGCGTACTGGACGGCGTTGTTGCCCATGGCGCGGAAGAGGGCGAAGAGGTCGTCGAGCCGTTGCGGCGGGAGGCGGGTGCCGTGTTCGAAGAGGCGCAGGTAGCCGTTGAAGATGACCGGTCGGACGGACCGGTTGCCGGCGTCATCGACGGTGGTCGCGTGGTAGAAGCCGTCGCGGAGTTCGATGGGCGAGGTGACGTAGGTGAAGGTTTTGAAGCGGTCGAGTTTTTCGGCGGCGGCCAGGGCGTCGACCATGGCGTCGAGGCGTTGGGCGACTTCGCTGAGTTCGCGGAGTCGGCGGATGGCTTTTTCGAGGAAGAAGGTGGAGGCGGCGGCATCCGGATGGTTGAGGTCTTCTTGGGCGAAGCGGGTCTGGCTTTCGAGGACGGCGAGGAGCGCCTGGGCGTAGCGGGTGGGTTTGCCCTGTTCGGCGAGGGCGTCGATTTTCGGCTGGAGGCGCTGGGCGGTCTGGTGGAGGGATTCGATCCGGCGGCGCAGCGGGAGGTTTTCGGCTGAGGCTTCGGCGAGGGTTTGGCCGTCGACGGCGCAGCGGAGGGTGAGCGGTCCCCACTGGAGGTGTTGCGGATCGGCGTTGAAGTGGGCGAAGGCGATTTGGCCGCGGTCGATGGCGAGGGTTTGCGTCGGGATCAGCTCGACGGTGGCGCCGGCTGGGTCGGTGGCGGTGAGGCGGAGGGTTTTGCCGGTGAGGGCGTGGGCGAAGCACAGGACGGCAGAGCCGGCGATCTGGTCAGCGCAGGTTTTTTCGGTCAGGAGCAGAGCGGTTGGTTGGTCAGCTTGGAGGACGGCGACCAGGTTGTGTCGCGAGCTCTTGTAGGCTCCGATGCCGGGCCGCAATTCGAGCCATCCCTTTCGGCCGCCGCCGTCGTTGTCGTTGACGATGAAGTTGAAGCCGAAGGCGCGGCGGCCGGTGCGGTCGACGCGGTGGAGGAAGCGCCAGTTGAGGTGGGCGAGGAGGCGGTAGCCGTCGGCGGTGCGGGAGACGCGGCATATGCATTCATCGTTGCTGAGCGGGCGGTTGAGCTGCCAGCACCAGGACTGGGGTTGGCCGGCGGCGTCGAGGGCGAAGCCGATTTCCAGGTCGTTGTCGTCGTAGTAATCGGTTCGTTCGAGGCCCTGGTCGATCACGAGTTGGATCGAGTCGCCTTCCCAGAGGTTCGCGCCGTCTCGCGTGACGAGCTGGTCGTCGCCGATTTCGATCAGGACGGTCAGGCCGGTGTCGTCGTGGGCGAGGGCCCATTTGGCTTGCAGGTCGGCGGCGTCGCGGATCGGTTCGCCGCCGATGGCGACGGGCGTTCCGCCGTCGGCGTTGGGCCGGACGGCGGGCGAGCGGGTGTGGCTGCGCCGCGGGACGATGTAGAGGTTAGGATCGCACTGGCGGATGTCGGACTGCCGGACCGTACGGAGCGGCGCGGGCGAGGTCGCGGTTTGCGCGAGGGATGACGCGGCGAGCAGAGCACAGGCGGTGATGATGGTGTATCGCTGCACGGTGTTAACCTTGGTCTATCGACTTGGGTTCCAGGTGTAGCCGGGGGCTGTGCCGGGACAGACGAGGATGAGCGGGCAGTCCACGTGGAGGTCGCCGAAGAGGACATTGCTCCACCAGCCGTCGTCGCTGTGCCAGGCGTAGTTGCCGGCGAAGCCGTGGAAACTGGGCCATCCGGCGGTGTAGATGGTGTTGTCGCCGAGGAAGAGGGTGGCGGCGGGTTCGGTGAAGGCGGCTGCGGATTGGACGCGGTAGTGGTCGGTGTTGGTCCAGGGGTTGGTGATCCAGAAGTTGACGACGTAGCTGGTGGCGTTGCGGTACCAGGATCGCGGGCCGACGTTGGGCACGGCTTCGCGACGGTTGTCGTCGGGGCATTTGTGGATTTCCGGGTCGCCGATGTAGGGTGAGAGGGGGCGGTCCTCCGGCGGGACGGGACAAGTCCACGAGCCCCAACCGCCGTCGAAGTTGTATCCGCCCCAGCCGTACCAGTTTTCGATGATCGGGACGGCGTCGTTGTGGTCGATCCAGTAGGCGCTCCAGGCGGTTCCGATGGCGCGGAGGTTGGAGGCGCAGATGGCGCGTTTGGCGCTCATCCTTGCCTGGGCGAGGGCGGGCAGGAGGATGGCGACCAGGACGGCGATGATGGCGACGACGACGAGAAGTTCGATGAGCGTGAAAGTCCGGGATCTCGGATTGGCCGAAGAGGGCTGTTTCATCTGAGGATATCCTCCGGTGGTGCGGTGGATTTGCGGCGGATAAGGTATGGCGCGAAGGTTTTTCGGATGCGGTCGGAACGGTCTCCGGCGAGGCGTTTTTCGAGGATTTCGACGAGGCCGCGGGCCCGGTCTTGGAGGTTGAAGGCGACGGTGGTGAGGGCGGGGCAGAGGTAGGCGGCTTCGGGACGTTCGTCGCCGGCGATCACGCTGACCTGGTGCGGGACGCGGATGTCGCGTTGGTGGAGGACGTGGAGGGCGGCCATGGCTCCGAGGCTGCTGATGGCGAGCAGGGCGGTCCAGGTCGGCGGGCCTTTGGCGAATTCGCGTTGGAGGCATTCGGCGGCGGCGGCGGTGGCGTCGTCGCCGACGCGGGTGTGGCAGTCGTAGACGATCGGGTCGATGCCCTGGCTGCGGGCGAAGTCGATGAATCCCTGTCGGCGTTCGATGACTTCGGGAAAGTCGGGTTCGTTGACGAGGACGGCGAGGCGTTGGTGGCCCAGGTCGACCAGGTGTTGGGCGGCGATGGCGCCGGAGCGTTTTTCGTCGCCGCAGGTGTGGTCGACGGGCATTTCGGCGTATTGGGTGCCCTGGGCGACGAAGGGGATGTTTTTTCGCTGGAGGATCGCCAGCACTTCCGGTCGGGACCAGCCGATGAGGATCACGCCTTCGTAGCGGATTCGCGGTAGCCATCGGTTGGCTGGGGCGGCGAGGTCGTAGAAGTGGATGTGGGAGAGGAATCCGCGTTCGGCGAGGGCGGCGCGGATGAGTTCGGGCATCTGGTAGGTCCAGCCTTCGGGCACGAGGACGACGACGCGTGGTTTTTCGAGCTTGCGGGCGGTGTGGTTGAGGGCGTGGGGTCGGGTGGAGTAGACGCCGATGGCGGATCGGCGGGTGACGTAGCCTTCCTGTTCGAGGAGTTCGAGTGCCCGCTGGACGGTGAACTGGCTGACGCCTCGGGCGCGGCCGATCTGGCGGATGGAGGGCAGCCGCTGGCCGGGATCGAGGTCCAGGACGGTCTGGCGGAGGTGGTCGGCGAGTTGTTCGTACTTGGCTTTCATGGCGCCGGTGATTACAGTTTGTAATTACAGTGTACTATTGTGGGTCAATGGAGTCAATGGGTGATTTGTGAGGGGGCTGAGAGAGGGGACGTTTAACTTTACCGCACGGGCCCTGGAGACGGCAGGAACGCCGATGAAGGGGAAAAGTAGAATGTCCCCTTTTTCAGGACAAGGGGCGCAAGCGGTAGGTGTGTTGGGTTTTTTGGAGGGGGAAGGGGGTGGGAGGGTCGCGTCGCTGGGGATCGGCTGTGGGGGTTACACCATGTTCATGGGCAGGGTTTTTCGGTAGTCGGAGGGCGAGCGGCCGACGATTCGCTTGAATCGATGGGAGAAGTGGAATTCGTCGTAGAACCCGAGGCGGTAGGCGATTTCCTTGTTGTTCAGGTTGGTTTCCCGCATCAGGCGGCAGGCGCGTTCGATGAGGGAGCGGTTGCGGTATTGTTGGGGGGAGATGCCGACGATGCGGGCGAATCGCCTTCGGAAGGTATCGTAGGACAGGTCCATAGTCTGGGCGATTTGGGAGAGGGGCTGGGGCGAAGCGGTTTCCTGGGCGAGGATGGAGCAGACGTGTTCCGCCCAGGCCAGGTCATGCGGCGATACCGCGCCGCGTTCTTCGGAATGGAGGGCTTGGAGGAGGATTTCCTGGAATTGGACGACGGAGAGCATGGGGAAAGCGGGCCGGCGGGAGTTGAACGAGTCGAAGAAGTCCCTGAATCGTTTGTACCAGTAGTCCATGGGTTCCAGGTGATGGACGGGTGTGGCGGGGTCGAGCAGTCCGTTTTGGGTCCAGGGCGCGAAGACGGATCGATCGAAGGTGAACCACATGGGTTTCCAGTGGCCGCCGGGGAGGGCGTTGTAGTTGTGGGCGAAGTCGGGAAACACGATCATGAGGTCTCCGGGCCTGAGTGGGGAGGAGAATCCGTTGGCGTCGCGGTAGGAGGCCTGACCGTCCAATAGATACACGATGGTATAGTATTCCTTCTGCTGCCGCATCGCGGGTCCCATATAGGGATTCTGGGCGATACAGGCACATAGAAGGCTTCCCAGCCGGGTATTGGCGTTGATCGGCTCCATGGGGTTTCTCCCGCGGCCCTGCCGGAGGGCGTGCGCCACTTTGTACATGCAATGCCTGTTATAGACATTCCCATCGGCAGAATCAAAATGTAGGCTTGAGGCTATGAGAGGTCATCTGGTCTGAGGGTTCATTGGGCGAACTGACCGACGGCTGTCCTATCGTCAAGGGCAACGACAGCGAAAACGGGGTAACACGGTGTTCCCTGCGCGTTGTCGATCGTTTGGAAAGGAAAGGGCATCATTATGGAGAGATTGAGCGTACTGATGGCGGCGGCGTTGTGCCTGGCCGGGGTCACGGCGCAGGCGTCGACGGACCTACTGGGGCCCGGCGTCAACAATGGGTCCTTTGAAGAACCGTACCTGGGCGGTGTGGACGGCGCGTATGTCCAGCAGGTCCCGCCGAGCTGGAAGCGGAGCGACGATCCCGACATTATCATCCAGGTGCACGGCGGGGCCTTTCATGAGGTGGCGTCCGACGGCGCGCAGTTCATGGTTACCGGCGTGGGCGGCGTGGGGTCGAATCAGGGGCTCTATCAGGACGAGGAGACGCTGGGTTATTTCCAGGCGAACACGGTATACACCCTGACGGGCTATGGTGCGTGGACGGGGCTCAATCAAACTGGGATTCCCGAGCTTCAGATGCGGTTAGGAACGAGTACGGCGGCAGAGGGCGCCTATGTTTCCTCGCTTCCGGCGGACGCACCGGTTTTCACGTTCACGGCGTTTCCGACCATTACGGTGGATACGAGCGTGGATTTGGGTCTGGTCGGCAGCCCGATTGTGGTCATGCTGTACACCAACGCGGTCGATCCGTATCCCCGGTTCGACCACTTTGCCCTGACGGCGACGGCGGTTCCGGAACCGATGGCGCTGGCGCTGCTGGGTCTGGGCGGCCTTTTGCCGGTACTCCGGCGGAGAAGGTAGGCTGGAGTGGATTGGCGTTTTTGACTGTTTTGAATGTATGGAAGGTGTGAGGAACTCACAGGCAGTGAAACACCTTCCATACTTTTTTACTCGTGCGTGTCTTCTGGGGGAAATGCGATAGGTTTTGTTTTGAGTCAACGGGATTGGCCTATCGCGGGCGAAGGCGTCCGTGACATCCGGGCCTGGCGTCCAGGGCGTCGGGCGGGCGGCGAGGTTTTTTCAGTTCGGCGGCTAGAAGTCGATCATGGCTTTGACGACGCCGTCGCGGTAGTCGTGGACGAGGTCGAAGGCCTGTTGGGTTTTTTCGAGGGGGAAGCGGTGGGTGACCATGAAATCGACGTCGATTTGGCCGGAGGCGATCAGGTCGATGGCGGGGTGGACGCAGCCGTTCTGGCGTCGGACGTTGGTCACGGTGAGTTCTTTTCGGCGCAGGCGGTCGATGGTGAACGAGACGCGTTCGACGCGCGGGATTCCGATGAGCATGAGTCGTCCGCCGGGTTTGAGGAGATCGACGGCCTGGTCGAGGGTGTCCTGTTCACCGGCGCACTCGTAGACGACGTCCATGCCGGCTGGGCGCTGGTCGAGGATGGTTTTGACGGCGTCGAGGCGGTCGGGGTTGCCGGCCCAGGTTGCGCCGGCGTTTTTGGCGACGCTGCCGCGGCTGTCGATCTTGTCGGTGACGAAGACGTTGGCGGCGCGGTCGGCTTTGGCGGCGAGCAGGACGCTGAGGCCGATGGGACCCGAGCCGAGGACGGCCACGTCGGCGGCGTCGGGCAGGCGCGATTGTTTGACGGCGTAGACGCCGATGGAGAGGGGTTCGGCGAGGGCGGCGCGGTCGGCGGTGACGGGGTTGGCGACGGGGAAGAGGCAGTCGGCGGGCATGACGATGTATTCGCAGAGGCAGCCTTCGGATTGGCCCGGACAGCCGAGGAAGCGGAGTTTGCGGCAGGTGTTTTCGCGGCCCTGTCGGCACTGGTCGCATTCGTGGCAGACCATGGCGGGATCGACGGCGACGAGTTGGCCGGGTTTGAGGTTTCGGACGTCGCGACCGGTTTCGACGACGACGGCTGAGCACTCGTGGCCGACGATGAAGGGGTACTGGACGATCTGCGAGCCGATGCGGCCGGTGGCGTAGTAGTGGACGTCGGAGCCGCAGACGCCGACTTTTTCGAGTTTGAGCAGGACGTGGTGCGGGTGGCGGATGGTCGGGGCGGGCAGGTCCACGAGTTCGGTCTGCTTGATGCCGGTCAGTCGGATTGCTTTCATGTCGTTGTCCCTTGCGTCAGCGGTTTGCGGGGATGCCGCGGCGGATGAGGGTCTGGAGGGCGTTCCAGGTCATCTCGATCATGGTTTGGCCGTGGTCGTCGAGTTTTTTGCCGTCCTTCCAGATGGCCAGGAGGAGTTCGCGGAGGCCGGGCTCGGTGAGCTGGTCGGGCGAGTCGGGCAGCGGCAGCGGCTGGGGCGTATCGGGTTTGCGGCGGATCAGGGAGACCACGCCGGCGGCGGCGCCGAGGGCGAGGTTGGTTGGCTTAACGCCGTACTGGAGGGCCAGGTGCATGGTTCCGTAGAGGCGATCGTCGTAGCCGAGTTTGCGGACGTGGTCGCGTCCGACGCGGGCGACGAGGTCGTTGAGGTTCGGGTTGACCATCCGTTCGAGGAGGTCGTCGGCGTAGTCGCGGTATCCGTCGGCGGTGAAGAGGGGATCGCCGAGGGATTGGTGGCGGCGGATGAGGGCGGCGCCGGATTCGTCGATGAAGGCTTGGCGTGCGATGGCCATGATGTCGTCGCGGCCGGCGGCCTGGGCGACGGTGTCGAGGCCGGCGAGGTCGGCGAGGTAGGCGATCAGGGCGTGGATGGCATTGTGGCCGTAGAGCTTGGCCTCTTCGAAGGGGAGCAGGTCGGGTTTTTCGATGAAGACGTCGATACCGCGGCGGTAGCCGGGCGCGGTGACGCGGGAGACGAGGATGCGGTTGAATTCCTCGACGAGGATGGCGCGGTCGATGCTCGGCGTGATGGTGGCCAGGTTCATTCGCTGGATGGTCGGCTGATCGGCGATCACGCCGGACATTTTGCCGATAACGGTGTTGAGGGTCTGGACGTTGTCGACGGCGCCCGCTGGGGCGTTTTCGATCAGGAGGTCCATCAGGACTTCGGCGGCGTGGTTGTGGTTTTCGGCGGCGTAGATGATTTTGGGCCGGACGGATTCGCTTCCGGCGAGTCCCGCGGCGAGGAGTCCGACCACGCCGGTTTCGCCGCCGGCGGAGTAGATTTTGACGCTGGGCAATGCGGTGGCCATCTCATCGGACTCGGCGATGGCGGCGATGATTCTTTTTCGGTCGTCGTCGTGACGCGGGTTATAGAGTTCGATGCCTTCGAGGGTGAACTGGTCGATGCGGTCCTTGCGGGCGATGTTGATGGCGTAGCGTCCGTCGTTGGCTCGGACGGCGTCGACGAGGGCCTGGTCGATTTCGGAGACCACGAATCGCGAGAAATTGCCCGAGCGGTAGGCCTCGTAGAGGAACAGGGCGCTTTGGATAGGTCCGAAGCCGAAACCGACGAAGGTTTTTTTATTGTTGGTGCTCATGGCGTGCTCCGGTCAGGCGATGAGGTTTTCGTCGAGCAGTGCTTGTTCGCGTTCGGCGTCCCAGCCGTCGACCATGTTGAGGTCGGGCAGGTCGGCGTGCGGGTAGAGGATGACCTTGCCGTCGACCTGGTTTTGTTCGATCATCTTGAGGACGGCGGGGGCGTGGCGGAGGGAGCCGACGCCGTAGACGTAGTTGCCCGGGTCGATGTGGCCGGCGGCGATGGCGTCGAGGGTGGCCTGGAGGTCGGAGGGTTCGCCGCCGCTGGAGCCGACGACCTTGATTTCGTTGTAGTGGACGGCGATGGCGTCGATCTGGAGGAGGTGCTTGCCGCGGGGCAGTCCGCCGAAGAGGTTGGCGACGCCGCCCTTGCCGAGCAGTTCGAGGGCGGCCTGCTGGACCGGCTGAACGCCGACGGCAAGGATGACGTCATCGGCCATGGCTCCGTCGGTCAGTTCACGTATGGTTTCCTTGAGGTGGTCGCCGTGGACGGTGACGAGGGTGATGCCGAGGGCGCTGGCCTTTTCGCCGAGGCGTTCCTGGACGAGTTCGAGTCGTTCGTCGATGACGTCGGCGACGATGAGGTACCGCGGGCGGTAGCGCATGGCCATCTCGACGTGCATGCGCCCCATGGATCCGGCCCCGATGACGACGGCGGTTCCGTCAGGCAGAATGCCTAGTCTGGGTTCGCGCGGGGCGTTGGGGCTGGCCTTGTGGATGTGGAATTGCCGTTCCTGGGCGGAGTAGACGCAGGAGATGGGTTCGGCCATGGAGACGGCGAAGTAGGGCATGTCGTCGTCGGGCAGCGGGAGCAGGCAGTTGCCCTGGAGGACTTCTTCCTGGATGAGGAGGTATTGGGCGAGGTTGCCGCCGAGGGTGTATCCGACGGCGCACTTGTTCATGCCGGCGGCCTGGTCGCGGTAGCGGTCGCGGTGGCAGATGGGCCGGACGTCGACGGCCGGCTGGATGCCGAATCGCTGGCCGATCTGGTACTTGCCGGCGAGGTTTTTGCCGGTCTGGACGAGGGTGACGGAGCCCTCATCGCCGAGGATGACCGGGTATTTCTGGAGATCCCAGCCATTCAGAAACGTGTGGTTGGAGCCCTGGGCGATCAGCTTGAGGATGGAGGTGCAGACCCCGGCGGCGTCGACGCGGCAGAGGAGCTGGTTGTCGCCGGGCGTCGGGAGGGGGACCTGGCGGACGGCGATGTTTTCGAAGCCGGGTCCGGCGAGGGTGACGGCCTCCATCGTTTTGGGGAGTTGGAATTGGCGGCGGGTGCGATAGTCGGAGAATTTGCTCATGTTCGTGGTCTCGATTACAATGTATGGTCTTTTATGGCTTGTGCCGCACTCAGTGTACCCGTCGGCGGCATCAGGCTCAACAGCGGAGATGGCCGGATGGCGGGTTTGACGGCGAATTTTGCGCGGAGGAAGGGGGCGCGTTCTGGAAAGGGAGGCGACGTTGGGCGAAAGACGATGGGCGGTCGCGGTGGTGGCGACGACGGCGATGCTGGGCGTGGCGGTGGTGCTGTGGACGACGTCGTGGTACGGGGTGGGCGTATCGCCGGACGGGGTGCAGTACGTCTGCGGGGCGCGGAATCTGGCGGATGGGCGAGGGTTTATCGGGTACGACGGAGCACCGATCACGCAGTGGCCGCCGCTGTATTCGGCTTTGCTGGCGGCGCCGGCGGAGTTGGGCGTCGATCCGTTGGTTTCGGCGCGGTGGTTCGGCGCGGGGGTGTTTGGGCTGATCGTGCTGGTTTCGGGGCTGTGGGCGCTGAAGCACAGCGGATCGGCGGGCCTGAGCTGGGCGGCAGCGGCGTTGATGCTGCTGTCGGTCGCGTTGTTGGGCGTTTCGCGGGAGGTGCGGTCGGAGTCGCTGTTCCTGGCGGTTTTGCTGCTGTTTTTGTGGCAGGCGGAACGGGTGCTGGCGACGCGGTCGATGGGGCAGGTGGTGCTGTTGGGCGGGATCGCGGCGCTGGCGTGTCTGAGCCGGTACGTGGGCGTGACGCTGATCGGGACCGGCGTGGTGGTGCTGCTGGTCAAGCCGGTGGGGGTGAGGCGGCGGCTGATTGAGACGGCGGTATTTTCGGTGGCGGCGGTGTTGCCGCTGGCGTTATGGCTGGTTCGGAACGTGGTGGCGGCAGGCCATCCGGCGGCTCTGCTGCGTTCACCGACCACGATCACGGCGGCTGAGAATCTGCGGAAGGTGGGCGAGACGGTGTGGATGTGGTTTCTGCCGGAGGCGGTGACAGCCCTGGTTCCGTCAATGCTCTTATTCGCGATTTTCGCGGCAGCAGTGGTGGTGATGCTGGCGATGCTGGTGCGGCGGGTCGGTCAGGGGCGGCCGGACGTGGTCGCGGTTTTGCCGATGGCGGTGTTCGTGGCGATCTACACGGTCGGCGTGGTCGTGCTGGCGAGTTCGGTGCCGGTGTATCCGATGAGCCACCGGCATCTTTCGCCGATCTAC